>DUAO01000001.1:0-2330 GCA_012960805.1 Flavobacteriales bacterium
TTCAATTTGCATGTCAATTTGCTTGGCAAGTTCCCTAGTTGGCGCAATAATTATTGTATTTACTTTATTATTTTGATTCCCTTTTGTGAGCTTGTCCAAAATGGGCAACACAAAAGCTGCTGTTTTCCCTGTTCCTGTTTGAGCACATGCTATTAGATCTCTTCCTTGTTGTATAATTGGGATTGCTTTTTCTTGTATTGGGGTGGCCTTTTCAAATCCCATCATATCTAGTCCTTCTTGCAATTCGTTTCCGAATTTAAATGTTGTAAAATTCATTTGGCAAAGATACTAAAAGGATTTAGCTAAGTAATCTAAAGATATTTATTCTAGAAGGAATTTTAGGATTGCACTTTTAAACTTTGTAAAAGGCGTGTATTTTATATTAGGTTCTATCCAGGAGGTTTTGTGTAAAATACTTTTGTAGTGTGTGAAAGTATCAAATCCTGCTTTTGAATGGTAATTCCCTATACCACTCGCACCTACTCCTCCAAAAGGTAAATTGGGGTTGGAAATTTGTACTAAGGATTCGTTAATTGCACCACCACCAAATGAAATTTCATGAAGTATCTTTTGTATTATTTTTTTGTTTTTAGAATAGATATAAAGGGCAAGTGGTTTTTCTTTTACTTTTACTTTTTTTATTACATCCTCTAAGTTTTCAAAGGCAATAATAGGAAGTATTGGTCCGAAAATTTCATCTTGCATTATGTGGTCTTCAAAACCAATGTTGCGCAAAAGGGTAGGGGCGATACTTCTGTTTTCTGGATTTACCTCCCCTCCATGATAAATTTTATTAGTAGGAATAAGTTGTGCTAGTCGGTTAAAATTTCGTTCATTAACAATTTGAACATAGTTTTCGTTTATGTTTTTGGAATGAGGGTAAAAATCCTCAATTTCTTTTTTTAAGGCTTCTAATAGTTTTGTTTCTATCCGTTTTTCTACTAACAGATAATCAGGGGCAATGCAAGTTTGTCCTGCATTTAGGAATTTTGCCCAAACTATTCTTTTAGCTGTTATCTTTATGTTACAGTCTGCTAAAACAAAAGTTGGACTTTTCCCTCCCAATTCTAAAGTTACAGGAGTTAAGTTTTCGGCTGCTGCTTTGTAAATTATTTTCCCGACAGGAGTACTTCCTGTGAAGAAGATTTTATCCCATTTTTGCTGGAGTAATTCAGTGGTAGTTGCTACATTTCCCTCTATTACTGTAAGGTGATTTTCATTAAAATTAGCATTGATAAGTTGTGCTAATACCTTACTTGTATTATTAGGAATTTCAGAAGGTTTTATCACCACTGTATTTCCTGCAGCAATTGCCGAAATAGCAGGAATAAGTGCAATTTGATACGGATAGTTCCAAGCGGAAATAACCAAAACAGTTCCCAATGGCTCAGGGATAATATAGCTTTTGGCAGGAAAGTTCGCAAGATTGGTTCTTACCCTTTTTTGCTTACTCCATTTTTTAAGGTTACGGATTGCATCATTCAGTTCATTGTAAATTAGTGACAATTCTGCAATGTAGGTTTCAAAAGCCGATTTCTTAAAATCATCATAAATTGCAGTATAGAGGTTATTCTCATTTTCTTTCAGAATGTGTTTTAACTTTTTCAAAGTTTCAATTCGGAGAGTAACCTCTTTTGTGGAGTTAGAATTAAAGAAACTATTCTGCTGATTTACAATTTTTGAGATATCCATTTTCCAAAGATTATAGTTAATTATTTTCTCCCTTTAAAATCATCCATAGTTTTGTAAATTCCCATAATACTTCCTGCAAACCAATCAAATACATCAACTGACATAAAGGCTTGCCCGAAACGAGTGAAACGATAAATCCACCCAGGAATGCTAATGATTTTTTTGTTCTTTTCTATTGCTTTAATAATAGTCATTGCGGTTACTTCTGCATCCAAAATGGGGATACGAGATTGTACTCCATCAAACATTCCAGTATTAATATAGTAGGGGAGGATAGTCGTCACTTTAATATTTTTTTTGAGTTGCTTCATCTCCAAACGCAAACTATCGGACCATGCAAAAATAGCCCATTTACTTGCGGCATATACTGACATTTTAGGATTAGCAACTAAGCCTGCTGAGGATGCTATATTGCAAATATGTCCAGCATTTTCTTCCATCATATTTTTTAAAAACTGATTGCAAATATGCATAGGAGCAGAGCTGTTAATACTGAAGGTTTTTTCAATTTCAGTTGCATTGTGCTTATGAAAATATTTTCCTACAACTATTCCTGCATTATTGATGAGAATATCAATATATCCATGCTCTTTTTTAAGTTGTTCTGCAGTTTTTTCTATTTGTGAAAGATTAGAAAT
>DUAO01000001.1:2396-8778 GCA_012960805.1 Flavobacteriales bacterium
TTTTCTATGTTTTGAGTATTAATATCCCAAATAATAACTTTTGCATTTCTCTCTAAAGACAAACGACTCATTATTTTTCCAATTCCGGAAGCTCCTCCAGTAATCAGTATAGTTTTATTTTTGAGTTGAGTCATTTGTTCTCTTTTCTAAAAACAATACTTATTTTCTTCAATCAATTTTGCTGCAACAGATCTTCTTATTTCTTTTGGGTTAATGGTATATCCTTTTGTAAATCGTTTTAATCCAATTAACAACATTCTTTGTTCGTCTCCTTCTGCAAAAGATAAAATTACTTCTTCCCCTGATTGGTTGCAGTTTTTAATCGCTTGGTACAAGAATAATTTACTCATAGTAATTTGGTATTCTGCCTGCTTTTCTCCATTTTTACGTGCTAGTTTTTCAGCTCTTAAAATTGCAGATTCTGCAGTATAAACCTCAATTACCATATCGGCTAAGTTCATCAATACTTCTTGTTCTCTTTCAATATCTATACCGAAATGTTGAGCTGCTTTTCCTGAACACATCAAAATTGCTTTTTTCAATTTTTTAACATGTTCTTTTTCTACTGAAAAAAGCAGGCTATCATCTGGTTTATCAAAAGAAGGGATACTCATTAAATCTTCTGCAACTTTCATAGCAGGAGTCATAATATCTAATTCTCCTTTCATGGCTTTTTTAAGAATCATCCCTACCAAAAGCATTCTGTTTATTTCATTCGTTCCTTCATAAATTCTGGCAATTCTAGCATCACGGTAAGCTGCTTCCATTGGTGTATCTGCTGAATACCCCATACCCCCATAAATCTGAATTCCTTCATCCGAACAGAACTGTATGGTTTCCGATCCTAATACTTTTACGATAGAACATTCAATTGCATATTCCTCAATTCCTTTAAGGTGTGCCTGTTGATGATCCACACCTTCTGATTCTAACCTTAAAATATTTTTTTCAATTTCTGCTCCAGCACGATAAGTTGCCGATTCAATGGCGTAAGTTCTTACGGCCATATCTGCCAGTTTGTGTTTTATAGCACCAAACTTAGCAATAGGGATTCCAAATTGTATACGCTCGTTTGAATAGTTAGTGGAAAGAGAAATTACTCTTCTACAAGCGTCCAATACTGCTGCAGAAAGTTTAATCCTTCCAACATTTAAGGCATTCATGGCAATTTTAAATCCGTTTCCTCTACCTCCTAATAAACTTTCAACAGGAACTTTTACTTGCGTGAAAAATACTTGACGAGTTGAGGAGGAGTTTAATCCTAATTTACTTTCCTCTTCTCCTAAAGTAATTCCTCCCATACCTTTTTCCAAGATGAATGCAGTAATGTTTTTGTCATCTTCAATTCTTGCAAATACTATGAATACATCCGCAAATCCGGCATTCGAAATCCACATTTTTTGTCCTGTGATGAGGTAGTGTTTTCCATCATCAGTAAGTACCGCTTTTGTTTTTCCTGAATTAGCATCTGAACCTGCTCCAGGTTCTGTTAAACAATAACAGCTCATCCATTCTCCTGTTGCTAATTTTGGTAAGTATTTTTCTCTTTGCATGTCATCACCATATAATAGAATTGGTAAAGTTCCAATTCCTGTGTGTGCTCCAAATGCAGTAGAAAATGATCCGTTTGCTCCAGATATTTTATCACAGATTAATACTGAAGTATTAAAAGGCATACCCATTCCTCCGTATTCTGCAGGTACGCTAATTCCTAAAAGTCCTAGTTCTCCTGCTTTTTTCATACACACCTCCGTTAGTTTGTAGTCTTTTTTCTCAAATCGTTCCCTGTGTGGATCAAGTTCTTTTTCTACAAATTCTTTAGTTGCTGATGCCATCATCAACTGATCTTCTCCAAATTCTTCTGGAATAAAAATATCTTTTGCTTCTTGGTCTTTTATTAGAAATTCTCCTCCTTTTATCATTGTTTTATTTTTTTGTTTCTATTTTATGAATTGCTTTTATTGTTTTTAACATAGAGTCAGGGGTTACCGAAATGGTATCGATTCCTTCTTCTACTAAAAATTGCGCAAAATCTGGGTAGTCAGAAGGCCCTTGTCCGCAAATCCCCACTTTTGTTTTTGTCTTTTTTGCTACTTTTATAAGATTAGAAATTGAGCGTTTTACTGCAGGATTCCTCTCGTCATAAATATGTGCTACTAAGGATGAATCTCTATCCAAACCAAGCGTAAGTTGTGTTAAATCGTTTGATCCAATAGAGAAGCCATCAATGTGCTGAGCAAATTCTTCTGCCATTAAAATATTAGAAGGAAGTTCTGCCATTAAGTAGACTTGCAGTCCATCTTTTCCTCTTTCCAAACCATACTTTTTCATCACTTTGTACACCTTTTGTAATTCCTCTACAGTTCTGCAAAAAGGAATCATAATAGTTACATTACTGAGTCCCATTTTTTCTCTTACTCTTTTGATGGCTTTACATTCCATACCAAAAGCGGATTCGTATTGCTCGGAATAATAACGAGAAGCTCCTCTCCAGCCTATCATAGGGTTCTCCTCAGTTGGCTCAAAATAACTTCCTCCTAGCAAATTGTAATATTCATTTGATTTAAAATCAGACAATCTTACAATAGCTTGTTTTGGGTAAAATGCTGATGCAATTTTTGCAACTCCATATGAAAGTCGTTTGATGAAAAAAGTTTCTTCATCTTCAAATCCTCTTGTTAGTACTCGTATTTTTTCTGAAAGTTGTTCATCTTTCAATTCTTTGTGCTTCAAAAGCGCTAAAGGATGAGCTTGTATATAGTTGTTGATGATAAACTCTTCTCTAGCAAGTCCAACTCCGGCATTAGGGATTTGTGCAAATTTGAAAGCCAAATCAGGAGAAGCTACATTCAACATAATTGGAGTTTTGGTTTGTGGTAAATTATCTAATTTTGTCTTTTCCAATTTGAAAGGAACTATCCCCTCATATACTTTTCCAACATCTCCTTCTGCACAGGAAATCGTAAATTTTTCTCCATTAAAAAGAACTTCTGTTCCGTTTTCTGTTCCTACTATTGCTGGTACTCCCATCTCACGAGCCACAATTGCTGCATGGCAAGTTCTTCCTCCTTTATTGGTGATAATTGCAGACGCTTTTTTCATGATTGGTTCCCAATCCGGATCTGTCATTTCAGTAACTAATATGTCTCCTTTCTTAAAGTCCGATCCATCAAAAGTCCCATCTCTACCATCTAAGGAATACATTTTCTGTACTTTTCCTTGTCCTATTTTATCTCCTACTGCAATTCCCGTTAGTCGTATTTTTGCATTTTCAGAATTATCAATTAAATATTCTACTAAATCATTGTCTTTTTTTCTGGAATGAATGGTTTCCGGTCTTGCTTGTACTATAAACAATTCCCCTGAAAGTCCGTCTACTGCCCATTCAGTATCCATTGGGCACCAGTGTCCTTTTAGTTCAGTGTAGTAGTCCTCAATAATACAAACCCACTTTGCTAATTGTAGTGCTTGCTCATCCGAAATACAAAATTGCTCTTGTTGTGTATTTCCAACATGAACCGTTTTTACCAATTGTCCTGGGTCAGTAGAGTAAATCATCTTACTCTCTTTTTTTCCAATTTTCTTTTCAATAATAGACTCAAATCCTTCTTTTAAGGTTGGTTTAAAAATTAAGAATTCATCTGGTGAAACAGTTCCTTGCACCACACTTTCACCTAATCCATAAGATCCGTTTATTAAAACAACATCTTTGAATCCACTTTCAGTATCTAATGAAAAAGCAACCCCAGAAGATGCTAAATCTGAACGTACCATTTTTTGAATACAAACTGAAAGCCCAACATCAAAATGATTAAAACCAAAGTTGTCTCGGTAGGAAATTGCGCGATCAGTAAAAAGAGAAGCAAAACAATTTCTGACAGAAGTTAGGATTTGCTCAGATCCTCTTACATTTAAGTAGGTTTCTTGCTGCCCTGCAAAAGATGCATCAGGTAAATCCTCAGCTGTTGCAGAAGATCGAACAGCAACATCCGTAATGTCCGAACCATATTCCTGAGAAAGTTGTGTGTATCGTTCTTTTATTTCTATTCTTAAATCCTCTTGCCATTCTCCATTTCTAATCAGTTCTCTAATCTCTAAACCTGTTTTTCTTAAAGAAACCAAATCATCTTTTTTCATTCCTTTAATAAGAGAACGAATTTTTTTATCCAATTTATTATAGCTGATAAATTCCCAATAGGCTTCAATCGTTAGTGCAAATCCTCCAGGAATATTTACTCCCAATTTTTCTAGGTTTTGAATCATTTCACCTAAAGAGGCATTTTTCCCTCCAACTAACTCTAAGTCAGAAAGTAAAACTTCATTTAGATTTACAATGTACTTGTTTTTCATTTTTTGTGGTTTTTGGTTTTTTTTGGTTGATTATTTCTTTTTTACTGTTATCTATTCTCTAGTAGCTTATCGGTCTCATATCTAGTTTTTGTCTAACTAAAGAATTTCAAATACTCCTGCAGCTCCTTGTCCTGCACCTACACACATGCTTACCATTCCGTATTTCTGGTTCCTTCTTTTCATTTCATTTATCAATTGAACCGTTAGCTTTCCTCCCGTACATCCTAGTGGATGTCCTAATGCAATAGCTCCTCCATTTACATTTACAATTTCAGGGTTTAAACCTAATTCACGAATTACAGCTAAGGATTGAGATGCAAAAGCTTCATTCAATTCAAATTGTTCAATATCTTCCAGTTTTAATTCTGCTTTTTCGAGTGCCATAGGTATCGCTTCTATTGGGCCTATTCCCATGTGTTTTGGTTCAACACCTGCTACAGAGTAGCTCAATAGTTTTGCAATAGGTTTTACTCCTAATTCATTCGCCATTTTTTCTGACATCAATAAAACAAAAGCTGCACCATCAGAAGTTTGGGATGCGTTTCCTGCAGTTACCGTTCCTTCTTGTGCAAATACAGTTCTTAATTTGTTGAGTGCTTCTAGAGAACCTCCTTCTCTTGGCCCTTCATCTGTGCCTACAACATATTCTCTTTCTTGTCTTTTTTCATTTTTGTCTAAGTAAGTTTCTTTTACCGTAATGGGTACAATTCCACTTTTAAAGTAGCCTTTTCCAATAGCGTTTAATGCTTTTTGGTGTGAGTTAAAAGCAAATTCATCTTGGTCTTTCCTGCTGATGTTCCATTTATCGGCAACTGCTTCTGCAGTAAGTCCCATGTTCCAGTACCAATCTGAATTGTCTTTTGCTACATCATAGTTGGGTATGATTCTCCACCCACCAAATGGGATAGGGGACATGCACTCAACACCACCTGCAATAATGCAATCGGCCATTCCACTTTGTATTTTTGCATTGGCAATGGCAATGGTTTCTAATCCTGAAGAACAATACCTGTTTACGGTCATCCCAGGAACTTTTATGGTGTCTAATCCCATTAATGAAATCATTCTACCAATGTTTAGTCCTTGTTCTGCTTCAGGAGTTGCATTTCCACAAATTACATCATCAATTTTGTCTTTGTCTAATTCAGGAATAGATGCGACTAAATGTTTAATTACATCTGCTGCCAAATCATCAGGACGAGTGAATCTAAAAACTCCTTTTCCTGATTTTCCTACTGCCGATCTGTATCCTGCTACTATATATGCTGTATTCATAATTTTAATTTCTTAATGGTTTACCTTTCTTTAACATGTGTTCTATTCTTTCTAATGTTTTTCTTTCACCACAAAGAGATAAAAAGGCTTCTCTTTCAAGGTCTAATAAATATTGTTCAGAAACTAAAGTGGGAGCTGATAAATCCCCTCCACAAATTGCATAGGCTAATTTTTCGGACATTAATTTTTCATGTTCCGTAATGTATCCTGCTGCATGCATGGAATGTGCACCTACCATAAACATCCCTAGTCCATCTTTTCCTAAAGCTTTTATTTTTTCAGGTACTGGTTGTGTATATCCTTGCTTTGCTAAATTAAGTGCTGCTGCTTTTGCATCCGTAATTAGGTTGTTGAACCCAATAGTTACCTTGTCTCTATTTTTTAAGAGCAAGTCTAATTCCAATGCTTCTTGTGCTGAGGTGGCAACCTTTGCCATACCAATATTTAAGTATCTTTCTTTTAAAGTTGGTAGTTGTATGTCTCCTGAAAAGTAAGCTTGTGATGCTCTTCTTGCCATTTCTTTTGTTCCTCCACCTCCAGGGATAACGCCAACTCCCATTTCTACCAATCCAATATAAGTTTCTGCTGAGGCTTGTACATGGTCGGCATGTAAAGCGATTTCACAACCACCACCTAAAGTCATTCCATGAGTGGCTACCACTACAGGCACAGAAGAGTAGCGGATTCTACCAGTTGTGTTTTGGAAGGCTCTTACTGCAAAGTCAATTTCTTCATATTCTTGTTCAATTGCCATCAT
>DUAO01000002.1 GCA_012960805.1 Flavobacteriales bacterium
GAACTTAACAATGTAAAACAACAGTTAAAGTCTGCAAATAAAACTAGCGCTAACTTAGATGAAGTAACTGCTGAATTAAATGCAAAAATCACTGACTTAAATAGTACCATTAAAGCGCTTAACAATCAGCTAAGCAATGCAAATACTGAGCTTATAACTCTAAATACTACAAATGCTGAATTAAAAAAATTATTCTTCCTAAGGGATTTTGAAGTAAATGGAGTAAAGCCTTCTGATTTAACAAAACAAACAAATACCTATCCTACTCCAAAAGAGCTAAAAGGAAATAGTACAATTTATACAGTACAATTTGGCGCATACATGCAAATACAGCCTTATTCAGCACTAAAAGGATTGGATGAAGTATGGTACGAAACTACCGAACACGGAACTTATGTGTATTTATCAGGACAGTTCAAATCGCCACAAGAAGCAACAGAGCATAAAAATAGTTTAATAACATTAGGTTATCCTAATGCATTTGTAGTAACACTTACAAAATAGAACTATGTCAGTAGCAAAAAAAGATTACAAAAGAGTAACTACCAACACCCTTAGTGAAATGAAGCAAAATGGAGAGAAAATCTCTATGCTTACCGCTTACGATTATACCCTTGCAAAAATTATTGATGGTGGAGGAATTGATATAATTTTAGTAGGCGACTCGGCATCCAATGTAATGGCTGGACACGAAACTACTCTACCTATTACGCTTGACCAGATGATTTATCATGCCGCTTCAGTAGTACGTGGAGTTAACAGAGCTTTAGTTGTAGTTGATATGCCATTTGGATCCTACCAAGGAAATTCTTTGGAAGCTTTAAGTTCTGCTATTCGAATTATGAAAGAAAGTGGCGGTCATTCTGTAAAGCTTGAAGGAGGAAGTGAAGTAATTGAATCCATTGAAAAAATACTAACAGCTGGAATTCCAGTTATGGGACACTTAGGGCTAACCCCACAATCCATTTATAAATTTGGCACTTATACAGTAAGAGCAAAAGAAGATATTGAAGCTGAAAAATTATTAGCAGATGCTAAATTATTGGAAAAAACAGGTTGTTTTGCTTTAGTATTGGAAAAAGTACCTGCTAAGTTAGCTCAGAAAGTAGCGGGAAGCATCAATATTCCTGTTATTGGAATTGGAGCGGGTAATAATGTTGATGGGCAAGTACTAGTGCTACACGATATGCTAGGTATGAATCATGAATTTAATCCAAGGTTCTTGAGAAGATACCTCAACCTTGCTAACGATATTAAAGGAGCTGTTCAAAGCTATGTGACTGATGTAAAATCAAGTGATTTTCCTAACGAGAAAGAGCAGTACTAATGCTAGAAGTACTCTATGAGGATAATCACCTCATTGCTATCAATAAAAAATCAGGAGATATTGTACAGGGGGATAAGACAGGAGACGCTCCTTTGTCTGACTTTGTAAAAGCTTATATCAAAAAAAAATACAACAAACCAGGTGAAGTATTCTTAGGAACCATTCACCGCTTGGATCGCCCTACTTCAGGTGTAGTATTGTATGCTAGAACTAGCAAGGCACTCACTCGTATGAATGAGCAGTTCAGAAATAAAGAGGTGCAAAAAACCTATTGGGCAGTTGTGGATAATCCGCCACCTAATACGAGTGGAACACTTGATAATTTCTTGCAGAAAAACGAAAAGCAAAATAAATCCTATGTTACCAAAAATAAAGAAGGAAAGCATGCCGTATTGGACTTTAAACTGCTTAAAAAGTTAGATAACTTTTACCACCTAGAAGTAAAACCACAAACAGGCCGTCATCATCAGATAAGAGTGCAATTGGCAAATATTGGTTGTATTGTTAAAGGTGATTTAAAGTATGGCGCGAAAAGGAGTAATAAAGACGCTAGTATTCATCTTTTAGCACAAAAGCTGGAGTTCGTACACCCAGTAACAAAGGATCCTATTTCTATTACTGCTCCAGCCCCAAAAGATAGTATCTGGCAAGCATGTAAGTAATCTCTTTTCTTACCTTTAGCCCATGCAATTATTCTATTTAGAAAATCCTGAAAATGAAATTATCCTTTCTGCTCAAGAAAGCAAGCATGCTACTAAAGTACTCAGAAAAAAGGAAGGTGATATTTTAAATTTCACGGATGGAAAAGGAAATTTTTACAACGCTGAAATTACTATGGCTGATAGCAGAAAATGCAGGTTACAGATTATAAGTAGCGAACAAAAACCAAAACAACACAACTACCATTTGCACATTGCTATTGCTCCTACCAAGAATATGGATAGGTTTGAGTGGTTTTTGGAAAAAGCTACTGAAATTGGTATTGATGAGATAACACCAATTATTTGCAGCCGTTCTGAAAGGAAAGTAATAAAAACTGAAAGAGGAAATAGAATTTTAATCTCAGCCATGAAGCAATCCTTAAAATACCATTTACCAAAACTAAATGAGGCAATTAGTTTAAATGATTTTATAAAACAAGATTTTGAAGGCACTAAGTATATTTCCCATTGTGAGGATGATGAAAAAAGGGAGTTAAAGACAGTAAGTAAAACAGAGAAATACTTAATACTAATTGGCCCTGAAGGAGATTTTAGCCAAAAAGAAATTGATTTGGCTTTACAAAACCAATTTAAAGAAGTAAGTTTGGGTACAAGTAGGTTACGAACAGAAACAGCAGGAATTATAGCTGCACACACCATAAATATTAAATAACTATGAAAAAAAGCCTTTTTTCTATTATATAATATGCCATTTAAGAAAGGAACAAGCGGAAACCCTATAGTTTGAAAAAGTAATTGAGTAATTTGTTTATGTTTGCAAAGCATAGGGAAAGCTGAAGCCCTTTTAAGTAGGCACAAAATAAAATATGAAAAATTTATTATTAGGACTTATCGTTGTTTTATCTGCTTGTAGTCAACCAGATGAATTAGCTTTATACAAAACAAATTTAGAGATTGCTAAAAATGCAATTGCCTGCTACGAATATCCTGCTGATTTTGAGACATTTAAAAGTTTAATTCACCCAGACGTCAAACATCAATCTCCTATGTATGGTCAAGGTATGGTAGGTTATGAAGATGTTATGGGGCAAGCAAACTTTTATATGGGAGGTTTTACAAATGTAACTTTTGAGAATCAACTATGGTTACCTGGGGTTGATACAACAACACTTGCAACGGATGGAAGCGTAAGAGTTTATGGAACATGGAAAGGAGAGAGTATTTCCACTGGTGCTTCTTTCTCTGTTGATTCTTATCATTATTTTCATATTAAAGATGGTCAAATAGATTTTTCAGGTGATTATTTTGATGCAACGGGTATGATGCAAGCTGTTTCAGCTTCTGCTGAAGAAGAAGAAGAAGAAGAAGAAGAATAAATTCATCAAATTATTAAAAAACTTTTTTAAAATATCTAAAAGTTTTATTTTAAGCAGCCTTAATATTAATTGGTAAATTAATATTAAGGCTGCTTTTTTATTAAATTTGCTAAATTATCATTGATCATGAAAAAGACAAGTAATTGGTGAAATAACATTGTCCAATTTAAATAAATAACTCTACTTATGAAAAGGTTTCTATTAGTATTTATCTGCTTTATTTCTATAGCCTCATTTGGACAAAACACTTACCAAATAGCTATATTAAAATACAATGGAGGAGGCGATTGGTATGCAAACCCTACTGCCCTACCCAACCTAATTGCATTTAGCAATGAGAATATTGGGACAAACATCAAAAAAGAACCTGCAACGGTTGAAGTAGGAAGTAGTGACATCTTCAACTACCCTTTCCTGCACATGACTGGGCATGGGAATGTAGTTTTTAATACTAGTGAAACAGAAAATTTGCGCCACTATTTATTGGCAGGTGGCTTTTTGCATATTGATGATAATTACGGCATGGACCCTTATGTGCGTACAGAAATAAGAAAGGTTTTCCCGGAAACAGAATTGGTAGAACTACCAACTAACCATCCTATTTTCCATGGTAAATATGAATTCAAAAATGGTTTACCTAAAATCCATGAACATGATGCCAGTCGTTCACAAGCATTTGGTATTGTTATTGATGGACGCTTAGTATTACTATATACTTTTGAATCAGATATTGGAGATGGATGGGAAGATGCAGAAGTACATAATGATAGTGAACAAATCCGACTAAAAGCCCTACAAATGGGTGCTAATATTTTGGAGTATGTGTTTTCGAATTAACCCATTAAAATAATTCCTCATCAACAGATAAATTCTGCAAGAAAGTAATTGATTTCTGAATATCATCATGTAAAAGCCTATCACTATCTAAAAAAGCAACTTCATCTCTGTAAATATCCAAGATATTTTCAATAAAATCAGATGATTTTGTATTTCTAAAAGCAATACCTTGAGTAGCATTTAATAATTCAATAGCTAAAATACGCTCGATATTTTCTACTACTATATACAGCTTTGTTGCAGCATTTGCCCCCATACTTACATGGTCTTCCTGTCCGTTTGATGAAACAATAGAATCCACTGAAGCAGGCGTACATAATTGCTTATTCTGGCTGGCAATACTTGCTGCCGTATATTGAGGAATCATCATTCCTGAATTAAGCCCAGGCTTTGCTACCAAAAATGCTGGCAATCCTCTTTGCCCTGAAATTAACTGATAAGTTCTTCTTTCTGAAATAGAACCTAATTCTGCAAGCCCAATAGCTAAATAGTCCATAGCCATAGCTAATGGTTGTCCATGAAAATTACCACCTGAAATAATTTTATCTTCACTAATAAAAATGGTTGGGTTATCAGTAACAGAATTTATTTCTGTAGTAAATACATCTTTTACATGTGTAATTACATCTTTTGATGCTCCATGTACTTGTGGCATACATCTGAAAGAATAAGGATCCTGAACATGCTCCTTCTCTCCTTCTTGGATTTCACTGCCTTTTAAGAAATCACGAATATTTTCAGCTGATTTTAATTGACCTTTATGTGGGCGTACCAAATGAATCAACTCATCAAAACATTCACTTCTTCCATCAAAAGCCTCTAATGAGATAGCACCAATCATATCGGCCATATAGGATAATTTCTGAGCTTTTAACAAACTCCAAACCCCATAAGCACCCATAAATTGAGTTCCATTTAAGAGAGCTAATCCTTCTTTGGATTGTAATTCAATAGCTTTCCACCCATTGGATTTCATAATGGATTTTGTTGCCACTTCTTTTCCATCAACCACTACCCTACCTTCTCCTAAAAGTGGTAAAGACAAATGAGCTAAAGGTGCTAAATCACCTGAAGCCCCTAAACTTCCTTGCTGAAAAATTACAGGAAGGATATTTTTATTAAACATTTCAATAAGGCGCTCAACTGTTTCTAATTGTACCCCTGAATGTCCATAAGATAAAGAATGTGCTTTTAGAAGGAGCATAATTTTCACTATCTTATCTGGCACTTTATCTCCAGTACCACAAGCATGAGAAAGGACTAAGTTTTTTTGTAATTTTCCTAAATCTTTATTAGTAATTTTATGATTACAAAGCGCACCAAAACCTGTATTTATCCCATAAATAGGCGCATCTGATTGCTCCATTTTCTTATCCAGATAATCACGACAATCTTTAATTTTTTTCTTTGCTTTTGTGCTTAAGGCTAATTGTTTTCCCTCTGTAATAATTTTAGCAATAACTGAAAGACTTAGCATTTGTTCTCCTATTTTATAAATACTCATCTAGGATAACTGTTTTATTAAATCAGCAATACTCAAATTACTTTGCTCACCACTTTCCATATTCTTAACTGATAATATGCCTGATTCCATTTCGTCCTCACCCACCATTATTACAAACTTAACCCCTTTATTGTTAGCATAGGTCATTTGCTTTTTCATTTTAGCGTTTATAGGATACAATTCTGAGCTAATTCCTGCTGCACGCAATTGCTTTAATAAAGGCAAGCAAAAAGCAGCTTCATCAAATCCAAAATTGGCAAACATTACTTTAGTACTTACATCAATATTATTAGGGAATAAACCTAGTTCTTCCATCACTAGATAGATTCTATCAATTCCAAATGATATTCCAACTCCTGAAACGTCTTTTAAGCCAAAATTAGAAGTTAAATCATCATATCTTCCACCACCTCCAATAGATCCAATTTTCACATCATTTGCTTTTACTTCCAGAATGCAACCCGTGTAATAATTCAAACCTCTGGCTAGTGTAATATCAAAAACTAAATTAGCTGATTGCAATCCTAATTTTGTAACATTATCAATTACAAACTGTAATTCTTCTAATCCTTTTTTACCAATTTCTGACTGTTCTAAAAGTGATGATAAATCAGAAACAGTTTTAGTGTTTAAGAAAGTATCTAAAATTGAAAGTGACTCAGATTTCACGCCTTTTTCAAGCAACTCCTCTTTTACTTTTTCTAATCCAATTGCATTTAATTTATCAAGTGTAATTACAACATCTTCAAATAAATCTGTTGCACCCATAAGCTCAACCATTCCGCTTAACACTTTTCGGTTATTAATGCAAATGTCAACATTAGGTATTTTAAGCTGTGAGCAAACATCATCATAAAGCTGAACTAACTCAACTTCACATAATAGAGAGTCAGTCCCAATTACGTCAGCATCACATTGATAAAACTCACGATATCTTCCCTTCTGTGGCCTATCAGCACGCCATACGTTTTGCATCTGATAACGCTTAAATGGAAAAGTAATCTCATTACGATTTTGCACTACAAAACGAGCAAAAGGAACTGTTAAATCATAACGCAATGCTTTTTCAACAATCTGTTTGGTTAAAGATTTTGAAGTAGTACTATCATTAAGATCTGTTTTAGAGAGATAATCTCCAGAGTTTAAAATTTTAAAAATTAAACGATCCCCTTCATCACCATATTTGCCTGTTAGGGTCCCAATATTTTCCATAGCTGGTGTTTCAATTGGCGCATAGCCATAGCGTTCGAAAGCCGATTTTACAGTTTCAAAAATATAATTTCTTCTGAACATTACTTCAGATGTGAAATCACGCATTCCCTTTGGCAATATTGGTTTTGTGTTACTCATAATTGTTTGCAAATATCGTAAAATATAATAGATAAATTTCACTATATTTGGTGCGAAAATTATGAAACAATTATTTGCCATATTCCTTCTTATATTACTCTCTTGCGATATAAATAATACTAAGACTATTGAGGCTACAGAACAGGATCCTAGTGAGATTGATGCTATAAAAAAGATATTAACCTCCCAACAAGATTGTTGGAATAATGGAGATATTAATGGATTTATGCAAGGGTATTGGAATTCTGAAGAATTAATTTTCACATCACTAAATCATAAACCAGCATATGGATGGAATAACACCTTAGAAAGGTATAAAAACAGCTACCCAACAAAATCTAGCATGGGGGAATTTAGATTTGAAATTTTAGATTTAAAGCTAACCTCTAAAACAACAGCAAATTTATATGGAAGGTGGGGACTTATTAGAATGAATGATCATCCTAACGGACTGTTTTGGTTAGATCTTGAGAAATTTGATAAAAATTGGCTAATTACAAAAGATTCTACAATATCATTTGAGATTAATACCCCTTTATAGTTTATGAGGAAATATCTTTCGCTAATTAAGTTTAGTCATACAATTTTTGCAATGCCATTCGCTTTCATTGGTTTCTTTTTGGCGACAACATCTTACGAATTTGAATGGATCACTTTAGTATATATTATATTATGTATGGTTTTTGCACGTTCAGCAGCCATGGCTTTTAATAGGTATATCGATAGAGATATAGACAAAGAAAATCCAAGAACTTCAGAAATACGAGAAATACCAAACGGAAGTATAAAAGCAAAGTCAGCTTTAATTTTTGTAATCATAAACATCTTATTATTTATTAGTACAACTTATTTTATAAATACAATTTGTTTTTACCTGTCTCCTATAGCACTTATAGTTGTTTTGGGATATAGCTACACCAAACGGTTTACATCCCTTTGCCATTTGGTTTTAGGATTAGGGCTTTCCCTTGCTCCTATTGGAGCATACTTAGCAGTTAGTGGAGAGTTTGGTTTTATCCCTCTCCTATTTTCAGTAACAGTTCTCTTTTGGGTAAGTGGTTTTGATATTATTTACTCTCTGCAAGATGAAGAATTTGATAAAATCCATAAACTTCATTCTATCCCGGTCTTCATAGGAAAGAAAGATGCATTAATGATTTCTAAAGTTTTTCATCTTATTACTTTTTCAGCGCTAAGTATTGCTGGATCATTGGGTGATTTTGGATTATACTATTGGATTGGTTTTTGGATTTTCTCAGCCTTACTTGTTTACCAACACACTTTAGTTAAGGAAGATGATTTAAGTAAAATAAACTTAGCTTTTTTCACAACAAATGGCATTGCATCCATCATTTTTGGTGTTTTTGTAATTGCAGATTTACTGATAAATTAACATTTTTTAGTTATCTTAACCCTACATTTAATCTAGTATTTTATTTTTATAGTTCTTTGTTTCACATAGTACTATATTTTTTATTATGTTTGTGCCGAAAAATGTAATGAAATGAATATTGAAAACACACAATCGCAAATGCGAAAAGGAATTTTGGAATACTGCATCCTTTCCATATTAAAACATGAAGAGGCCTATCCTTCTGATATTATCGAAAAGCTTAAAAAAGCAAAATTGATAGTGGTG
>DUAO01000003.1 GCA_012960805.1 Flavobacteriales bacterium
TCCTCATTGGCATCCCAAATAAATAATTTCAAATCATCTGCCTCCCATTTAACAACAAAATCATCTCCATCTTTTAGCTGTTTTGTTCGTAGTATAGCAGTCCTTTTTTCTTCCAACTTTTCAATTCTCTTTTTTACCTTCTTTACTTTCTTCTCTACCTTTTCTTGCTCCATTAACAAAATCTTTCCGTTAGCACAAGTATCATTATTGGCAAATAATCCCACAAAATCACCTTCCAGTCTTTTATTCCCAAATTTACCTTTAAACGATAAAGTGGTCTGAATAAAACAAAAAGTACTCAAATCTGCTTCCGAACTTGTACTAAGAATTTGTGTTTCTTGCAATTGAAAAGATTTATCTTTTTTAAAATACAAGCCACTAATCTCGCTTTTTGTTTCGTCAGGGGTATTTATATTGGTGAGTGAATATCCATTTACTATTCCGTTTTCTTCTTGAAGTTCCATACTGAAACTAATAGGTGTATTGTTACTTAATAAGAGTGTGCCTAAATAACTAAATGTGTTTTGGCTGAAGGTAATACTACCTATAAGTAAAAGTAAAAAAGTGAGTAGATACTTCATGTATACAAATCTATTATTATATTCGCAACATGAAAAAATTAATAGGTATATCTTTGTTAGCGCTTCTCTTATCTAGTTGTGCTACTATATTCACAGGTTCAAGAACAAATATTCGATTTGATAGCGAACCGCCTAAAGCTATGGTTACTATTACATTAATTTAGAGTTAGTATAATGAAAGACCTAAGCAATTATCTCAAAAATACAAATACTTACTGCTAATATTAAAGCAAAGGGAGGCGTTAAGCTTGCAGAATTTAGACTGAAAGGTTATGAGACTAGAAACAGTAGTGCTTGAAAAATCTTTTAATGCTGTTTCTGTAGTAAATATCCTAAATACCGGCATTGGGTTTGTGATTGATGCTTTAACTGGAGCAATACAGAAATTTGATCAAACTACTTATAATATTGAATTAGAAGAAAAATAGAAGGAAGAGATAGTTTTATATTAGATTGTTAATTTTCAACCCATCAAAATTACCTGAACTCATCATTAGTAGGTTTTGATTTTTCCAATCTAGTGATTTTAAATATTTTTCAAATACTTCAGAGTTTGTAAAAACCAATAAGTCTTCTCTTCCAAAAGCACTATGTACTTGTGTTTTAGTAATTGGTTCTAATTTCTTATGAGCAATCGCTTCTGGGCTAAAATAAACAATAGCCGTATCAGGCTCATCCATACAACCCCTGTATTGTTTCAGGAATTCATCACTCAAACTACTAAACGTGTGTAGTTCCATGCAAGCTACTAACTCCCTCTCTTTAAACTGTTTTTTCATAGCTGAAGAAGTTGCTTTCAGTTTTGATGGTGAATGTGCAAAATCCTTATAAATTGCAGAAGTTTCAGTCTTTTTCACCAATTCCAGTCTGTTAGAAGCCCCCTTAAAAGAAGCAATCTTCTTATAAAAATCTATATCTAAAATACCTAATTCCTTACAAACTAGTTTTGCTGCATTTAGGTTTTGTAAATTATGGTTTCCAAAAATTAATAATTCAGTTTCTTCAATTGATGTTATTCCATTATTTATATCATGAGTTGGTGTAGAGTAAGGTATTAATTTACATTTAGTTTTTTCTTCCGTTAGTTTACAAAGCTCCCTATCTTCCGAGCAGTAAATCAAAGTGTCAGCTATCATATTTTTAAAAATTCGAAACTGATCGATATACATCTCAAAAGTTGGGAACACATTAATATGGTCCCAAGCAATACCACTAAGTACCGCAACGTGTGGTTTATACAAATGAAATTTTGGTCGTCTGTCAATAGGTGAGCTTAAATATTCATCTCCTTCCAATATTATAATGGGCGCACTATGGCTTAGCTTTACCATAGTGTCAAACCCTCCCAATTGTGCGCCAACCATATAATCGCAATTTATGTTTAGATTTTGCAATACATGTAATATCATTGCAGTAATGGAAGTTTTCCCATGACTTCCACCAATTACAACTCTCTTTTTATTTTTACTCTGCTCATAAATATATTCAGGATAAGAAAAAATCGGAATGTTTAATTCTTTGGCTTTTTTGAGTTCAGGATTATCTTCTCTGGCATGCATACCTAATATTATCACATCTAGTTCTTTTGTTATTTTATCTGGGAACCAACCCATTTTAGTAGGTAATAATCCAAACTTTTCTAATCTACCTTTGCTTGGCTGAAAAATTGCATCATCCGATCCACTAATATCCAAACCTTTATGGTGTAAAGCCAACGCCATATTGTGCATTGCACTACCTCCAATCGCTATTAAATGAATTTTCATTTGATAATTTATTTCGGAATCTAAATTAAAGATTAATTACATTTGTTATTTTTGAGGCAATAAATTTTACTAACATGCAATTGTACACAATAGACACAGGTTATTTTAAATTAGATGGTGGAGCAATGTTTGGTGTAGTTCCAAAGGTATTGTGGAGCAGAACTAACCCAACTGATGATAATAACCTTTGTCCTTGGGCTATGAGATCTTTACTGATTGAAGATGGAAACCGTTTGATATTAATTGATAATGGTATTGGGGATAAGCAAGACGATAAGTTCTTAAAGCATTACTATTTACATGGAGATGTTGATTTACATTCATCTCTTGCAAAACACGGATTCTCAGATGATGATGTCACAGATGTTTTTTTAACGCATCTGCATTTTGACCATTGTGGTGGCAGTGTAAGGTGGAATAAAGATAGATCAGGATTTGAGATGTCTTTCAAAAATGCAAAATATTGGAGTCATAAAGATCATTGGCAGTGGGCTACTGTTCCAAACAACAGGGAAAGAGCTTCTTTTTTAAAAGAAAATATCCTTCCAATACAGGAAGCCGGACACCTTAATTTTATAGAAAATACACATAATATTTTCGATAACTTTTCAGCCCTTATTGTTAACGGACATACTGAGGCTCAAATGATACCTCACATTACTTACAAAGATAAAACTATTGTTTTTGCAGCTGACCTTTTGCCAAGTACTGGGCATATTCCCTTGCCTTATGTGATGGGTTATGACACAAAACCTTTACTTACTTTAAGTGAAAAAGAGAAATTTCTGAATGAGGCAGCAGCTAAAGAATATATCTTATTTTTGCAGCACGATAATTATAATGAATGTTGCACTGTTCAGCATACTGAAAAAGGAGTAAAATTGAAAGAAACATTTAACTTGAAAGAGATAATTTAGAATAAGCAATCTGTTTACTAAACATTCAAAAAGCGTTGGAAAGGAGTTAAATGAAGAGTTTCAACAAAGGAAAATCAAATAATTATAGAAAAGAGTTAAACACCTCCAAACTGCTACTAAAATTGCTAGTGTCATCAAAATCAGTCTTAGTTTCTATAAATCGGTAGAGAACAATCGACTCTCCATTAGTGTTTTTTACTGAGATACTTTCATATTCATTAATATCCGAATTTTTTGGCAAGGTTTTAATATAGCCAATTTTCTCTAATGATGTTGTTGTTTTGTTGTTGGACATATAAGGATTTAACGATACAAACTTAAGTAATCTTTTTCTTAATACGGAAAATTGATAGTATTTGTTTTCGATAAAGCTTTATTTTTACCACTAATATGCAGACAGAAAAACGATATAATGATTTTTCTTCTTTTATCAGAAGAAAATTTAATGGAAGGGTGCAAAAAGTATCTATTGATGCAGGCTTTACTTGTCCTAATAAAGATGGAACTAAGGGGGTGGGTGGCTGTACCTATTGCAATAACAATACTTTTAATCCTGACTATTGCCAGCCAATAAAACCAATAAAACAGCAAATTGATGAAGGAATTGAGTTCTTCTCAAAGAAGTATAAAACCCAAAAATACTTGGCTTATTTTCAGGCTTTTACTAATACCTATGCGCCACTTTCTGATTTAAAAAAAATGTATGAAGAAGCGTTGACACATAAGGATGTCATTGGACTTGTGATTGCTACTCGCCCTGATTCTATAAAGGATGAAGTACTAGATTATTTGCAAGGGCTAGCGACTGAAGGTAATTTTATAAAATTGGAGTTTGGGCTAGAATCTACTAAAAACAAAACGCTTGAAGCAATAAACAGATGTCAAACTCATGAAGAAGCAATTGATGCTTTTAACAGGGCAAAAGGGAGGGGCTTGCATTTAGGAGGACATTTAATTTTAGGTCTTCCCGGAGAGTCAAAACCCGATATGTTGGAGCATGCTAGAAGAGTTTCTGAGTTACCAATTAACACACTTAAAATCCATCATCTTCAAATTGTAAAACATACTATGATGGCTGTTCAATTCAAAAAAACACCAGAAATGTTTACTTTTATGGAACTAGACGAATATATTGATTTGGTAGTTGATTTTGTTGAATTACTAAAGCCAGAAATTATTATAGAACGCTTTTTTAGTGAATCGCCAGATAGGATGTTGATATACCCAAAATACGGATTAAAGAATTTTGAAGTAAAGTATTTGGTTGAAAAACGCTTGGAGGAAAGAAATGCCATGCAAGGTCGTTTATCTCAAGTCTCTCACTAATTTTTCAATTCCCATCCAGATAAGAATTACAGGCCAGTAGGTTCTGATAAGTTCAGCTACTGAAATATGTACGTAATTAAGGTTATCCAATAAGAAAACTACACCTATCACGATTAATAATATTGAGATGCCGATACTTTTTTTCATCTTTTAAATTTTAAGAGATTTAATAATTACTTTTGTAACGCTAAAAATAATAAAATATGTCAGACGATAAGAAAATAATTTTTTCAATGGCTGGACTTTCTAAGTCCTTCAATAACAATAACAAACAAGTATTAAAGGATATTTACCTTTCTTTTTTTTATGGTGCCAAAATTGGCATTATTGGCTTAAACGGTTCAGGCAAATCTACTCTTTTAAAAATAATTGCAGGCGTTGAAAAATCTTATCAAGGTGATATTACTTTTTCTGAAGGATATAAGGTTGGTTATTTGGAACAAGAACCAAAGTTGGATGATAGCAAAACGGTAATTGAGATTGTAAAAGAAGGAATGCAGGAAGCGGTGGACGCCCTTGCTGATTATAATGAAATTAATGATGACTTTGGACTTCCTGAAAATTATGAGGATGCTGATAAAATGGAAAAATTGATGAAGGAGCAAGGGATTTTGCAAGATAAAATTGAGGCTTTAGGCGCTTGGGATATTGATACCAAATTAAATATTGCAATGGATGCTTTAAGATGTCCAGAATCTGAGACTCAAATTTCAGTATTATCAGGTGGCGAAAGAAGAAGAGTTGCACTTTGCCGTTTGTTATTGCAAGAACCAGAAATTTTATTATTGGATGAGCCAACCAATCACTTGGATGCCGAATCAGTTTTATGGTTGGAACAGCATCTTTCTGAATATAAAGGAACTGTAATCGCCATCACTCACGATAGATACTTTCTGGATAATGTAGCGGGTTGGATTTTGGAACTGGATAGAGGAGAAGGGATTCCTTGGGAAGGAAATTATTCAGCATGGCTGGAACAAAAATCAAAACGATTAGCCCAAGAAGAAAAAACAGAAAGCAAAAGAAGAAAAACCTTGGAGCGTGAGTTGGAATGGGTGCGTATGTCGCCAAAAGGAAGGCGTACAAAATCCAAATCTCGTTTGAGTAATTATGAGAAATTACTAGGTAATGAAGGGAGGCAGAAAGAAGATAAAATTGAATTATATATTCCGCCAGGACCTAGGTTAGGGGCTAATGTAATTGATGCAGAAAGTGTGTCAAAAGCCTTTGGCGATAAGCTGTTGTATGAAAACTTGGAGTTCAAATTACCACCAGCAGGAATTGTAGGTATTGTAGGTCCAAATGGAGCAGGAAAAACTACTTTGTTCCGTATGATTATGGGGCAAGAGACTGCTGATTCAGGAATTTTTAAAGTTGGTGAAACGGTAAAGATTGCTTATGTTGATCAGCAACATGTCGAGATTGATATGGAAAAAACCATTTGGGAACAAATTACAGGAGGGCAGGAGCAAGTAAATGTTGGTGGTAAACTAATGAACTCAAGAGCCTATGTAGCAAAATTTAATTTTAATGGTTCTGATCAAAATAAAAAAATAGGAGTGCTTTCCGGTGGGGAGCGTAATCGCTTGCACTTAGCTATGACTTTACGCCAAGAAGCTAATGTGCTTTTACTAGATGAGCCAACCAATGATTTGGATGTAAACACCTTAAGAGCTTTGGAGGAAGGTTTGGATAATTTCGCAGGTTGTGCGGTAATTATTTCTCACGATAGATGGTTCTTAGATAGAGTATGCACACACATTCTTGCTTTTGAGGGAGATTCCAATGTGGTGTATTTTGAGGGTGGTTATTCTGATTATGAGGAAAACCGTAAAAAACGACTAGGTGATATCTCTCCTACAAGAATTAAATATCGCAAACTAAAAAGAAATTAAATTACTTAGGCGCCTTATAAAGCAATATTCCAGCCAACACCATGTAGCAGAGGTTAGGTATCCAAACAGCTAATGCAGGCGCTAAATTGCTGTTAGTGGCAAAAGTGGTACTTACTTGCATAAAGAGGATGTAGCAATAGCAACAGCAATAAGGGTAAGAATTATAGAAGCAAAAGGAAAAGCAATTCTTTTGTGTTTTTCAATTTTATGATAGATAATTTGCTCACTTCCTTTTAGTTCTTCTTTAGCAATATAATCGTTCAGCTCAAATATATTCATGGTTTCAACTAAGCTTTTTCGCTTAGTAAAATCATATGGGCTAAGGTTAAGACTTGTATCAATTTTAGCGCCAGTTGTTATAATCTCTCCAGTTGTTTTAAATTCCCTAATTTCATATTTGTTAATTATCCATTTATGGCTTAGCGTATCGTATTGTACATAATCCGATTTTAACTTGGATTGCAATTTTCCATCTTTGAAATTTTCCAAAGTGAATTTATAGCCAATATTTCTGGTAGAGCTAAAACTCTCCATGTACATATATTGTTCGGGCTGTAATTGCATATGTATGTTTTTGGCACTAGAATAGCGCTTGTTTTTTATATATTTATTTTCAAAATTAATACGCTTACTATTGGAAGGGGGGATGATGAAATTTCCTAAAATAAAAGAGAGTGCCCCTAAAATAACAGCTGATATCATAAAGGGTTTTAGTAGACGCTTAAAACTCATTCCACTATTTAGTATGGCAATAATTTCGGTATTATTTGCCATTTTTGAAGTAAAAAAGATAACCGAAATAAAAATAAATAGAGGGCTAAACAGGTTCCCGAAATAAGGGATAAAATTGAAATAATATTCAAAGATGATTGCTTTTAAACTCACCTCATGTTCTAGGAAATCATCTATCTTTTCTGAGATGTCAAAAATGATAACAATTAGCAATATAAGTGCTAGGGTAAAAAAGAAAGTACCCAAGAATTTTTTAACGATATACCAATCGAGTTTTTTCATTTACAGTCTAATGTCTAATTTTTTAACCATTTGGTTTTTCCAAGTAGTGAAAGTTCCAGCTTGAAGTTGTTTTTGGGCCTCTTCCATTAACCATAAATAAAAACGGATATTGTGTAAAGTAGCAATCTGCTTTCCCAAAAGCTCATTGCTTGCAAAAAGGTGACGTACATAAGCTTTGGTATAAGTATTATCTACAAAGGAGGTTCCGCTTGAGTCTAATGTGCTGTAATCTGTTGCCCATTTTTTATTTTTCATATTTATAGTGCCTTCTGAAGTAAACAGCATTCCGTTTCGTGCATTTCTGGTTGGCATTACACAGTCAAACATATCTATTCCTAAAGCAATATTTTCCAACAGATTGGTTGGTGTTCCTACTCCCATCAAATACCTTGGTTTTTCCCAGGGTAATACAGAGCAAACTGTTTCTGTCATTTCGTACATCATTTCGTGTGGCTCCCCTACTGAAAGTCCGCCAATAGCATTTCCTTCTCTCTCAAAACTTGCAATCTTTTCTGCCGATTGCAAACGCAAATCTTTGTATACACTACCCTGAACAATGGGAAAAAAACTTTGCTTGTATCCATATTTTACTTCAGTTGTATCAAAACGCTCACAACATCTTTTTAACCATCTGTGTGTCATGTGCATGGATCGTTTTGCGTAATCATATTCGCAAGGGTAGGGCGTACATTCATCAAATGCCATGATGATATCAGCGCCAATCGTTCTTTGTATATCTATTGCGTATTCAGGAGTGAAAAAGTGAGAACTTCCATCAATATGTGATTGGAATTTTACGCCTTTTTCAGTGATTTTTCTTGTTCCTGATAAAGAATAAACTTGATAGCCTCCACTATCAGTAAGTAAAGGCTTATCCCAACCCATAAATTTATGTAACCCTCCGGCACCTTCAATAATATCAAGTCCTGGTCGTAAATATAAATGATAAGTATTTCCTAAAATAATTTGTGCTAAAGTATCTTCAATAAGTTCATGCTGATGCACTCCTTTTACGGTTCCTGCAGTCC
>DUAO01000004.1 GCA_012960805.1 Flavobacteriales bacterium
TTATAAGATATTTGGGTTTAATCCAGGGCCTTGTGTGCTCACATCATAATGCCATTGTTTTTTCATTCCCTCTGGTTCTTCTTGAGGAGCATCATTTACCATTAATTGCGCTTCAATTATCTCGATTTTATCTCCTGGAATTCCTACGCACCTTTTTACATAATTTTCTTTTTTATCAATAGGTCTTCCTAAAGTTTCGGCTGGCCAATTAAAAACCACACAGTCATTTCGTTCAATATTTCCAAAACCTTTCATTCTATGGTAAGGTAATTTGATTGCTTCAGAGTATGATTTTCCACCTACAACTGGCATAGTATGGTGTACAAGAGGGAAGGCAATTGGTGTCATGGGTACTCTAGGCCCGTAACTTGTCTTGCTTACAAATAAAAAATCGCCAATTAACATTGATTTTTCCATTGATGAAGTAGGAATGGTGTAGGCTTCAATAAGGAAAGTTCTAAGGATAGTTGCTGCAATTACAGCAAAACCTATAGCGTCAATCCAGCTTCTTACTTCACTTTTCTTCTTTTTAGGTTTCTTCTTTTTTTTCTTCCAGAATTGCCATGATATTGTTTCCCAGAATAAAATATCACCAGCAATCAATGGTGCAAAATAAAGCCATTCTCCACCAATAGTATAAACAAATATACTCCATAGAATCGTTGCTATAATAAACATCACTACTTTAAATGATGTGCCTAATATTTCTTTTATCTTTTTCATGTTATAACTAACGATTTTATATTTTTTATTGCGCTAAAACATCTTGCATACTGAAGACGCCTTTTTTACCAATGATCCACTCGGCAGCAATTATGGCCCCCATAGCAAATCCATCCCTATTTTTTGCAGTATGTGTTATTTCTATATCATCAACTGATGAGCTATAAGTAACAGTATGTGTTCCTGTTTCATCTGCTATTCTTTTAGCAGTAATTGGTGTATTATTTTTTAGAATTCCATCCATTTGTTTTGCTAAAGTTTTAGCAGTTCCACTTGGAGAATCTAGCTTTTGGGTATGATGAATTTCATGAATTGCGCTTTCGTAATTTTGGTTTTTCATTAGTTTAGCCAATTTTTTATTCAGCTCAAAAAAGATATTTATACCTAAACTAAAGTTAGAGGCGTGCAAAAAGGCACCTGACTTATTAGTGCATAATGCCTCAATTCCTGACAGTTTATCAAGCCAGCCAGTTGTCCCTGAAATAACAGGAATTCCATTTTTTATTGCATGGCTAATATTATTAAAGGCAGTAGTAGGAGTACTAAAATCAATAGCAACATCAGCAGAGCTTACATCTAAGGCATGAGCTGGGTTTTCTGATGAGGAAACAGCTATAATGCTATGACCTCTTCCTTTTGCTAATTCACTAATTCGCTTTCCCATTTTTCCGTTGCCTAAAATTGCAATTTTCATGCGGCAAATTTATAATTTAATTGATAAGGATAAGCCACTTGCGTTTTCTTTTGCCATATAAATGGGCTGAATGTGTAAGGAAATATCCTCACTTACATCATAATCAAATAAATGGGCGCTAACAGAGGCGTCAACTATGTTAAGTACATAAGCTAGGGTAAATAATAAGGCTGATATTTCTCGGTTTCTTCTATGATGTTCAGTGAGTGTAAGTAAATGAGCATCAGTGTAGGTAGTGGAAAACTCATCAGTTCTATCTCCATCTAATCTATTTAAGTAGGTCTGCTTGTACATATCGTATAAATCATGACTTCCTTTAATGTAATAGGCTGAGGTGATGAGCCCTACATAAATGATGGGTACTTTCCAATACTTTTTGGTGTATACTTGCCCAGCTCCAGGTAGTATTGCTGAGTATAATCCTGCTCGTTTAGGAATTTTGACTGCACTTTCCTGAGCAATTATTGTACTTGCAAAAAAGAATAGGCAAGCAAAAAATATGTGTTTTATAACCGACAAATTATTTGTTGATGATTTCAAAAATATTTGCTAACTCAGCATCATTATTAAAATGAATAATTAGCTTTCCTTTTCCTTTTTTATTTTTTTTTAATTCAATTTCCGTGTCCAAATTTCTAGATAAATCATGCACCATTTTTTGTTGCTGAAAAGGTAATAGGTTAGCAATACTTAGAGCTTTCTTTTTAGATGTCCGTTTGTAATTTTTATCCCCAAAGTCTTTTGCTAATTGTTCTACCTCACGTACAGAATATCCGTTTGCTACTATATCATGATAGATATTAATTTGTGTATCGCTATTTTTTACATTGATTAGAGCTCTTGCGTGCCCGGCACTAATTTCCCCGGCACTTAATCCTTTCTGAATTTCAGATGGCAGTTTTAGTAGACGCAAAAAGTTAGTGACAGTTGAACGATTTTTACCAACTCTTTCGCTGCACTCCTCTTGAGTTAATTTTATTTCATCAATCAACCTTTGGTAACTTAAGGCAACCTCAATAGGGCTTAAATCTTCTCTTTGAATATTTTCAACCAAAGCCATTTCTAACATTTCTTGATCGTTAGCAACGCGTACAAAGGAAGGAATTTTGTTTAATCCCGCTAATTGTGAAGCCCTGAGCCTTCTTTCACCTGAAATTAGTTGGTATTTGTTTTCTTGTAACTTCCGAACAGTAATTGGCTGTATAATTCCTAATTGCTCAATAGATGCAGCTAATTCGTGTAATTTTTCTTGATTAAATTCAATTCTGGGCTGAAAAGGATTGGTTTCTATTTCGCTTATTGAAATTTCATGAGTTTGCCCAACTAACGGAATGTTGTCTTCCATTATTTCAGTTGAAATTTCGGTAATATTATCACCTAAAATTGCTGATAATCCCCTACCTAATGATCCTCTTTTTTTTGGCATTTTATTCTGTTTCTACAGTAGGTGGTTCTAATTTTTCTAATATCTCACTAGCTAAGTTGAGGTAGTTGACAGCTCCTTTACTTGAAGCATCATGTATCACAATGGTTTCACCATAGGAAGGGGATTCACCAAGACGAACATTTCTATGGATGATTGTTTTAAACACCATATCTTGAAAGTGTTGTTTTACCTCCTCAACTACTTGATTGGATAAGCGCAAACGAGTGTCGTACATAGTTAGGAGTAAACCTTCAATAATTAGTTCATTGTTTAATCTTTGTTGTACAATTTTTATGGTATTGAGTAGTTTTCCTAATCCTTCAAGCGCAAAATATTCGCATTGAACGGGTACTATTACAGAATCAGCAGCAGAAAGCGCATTCAAAGTAAGTAGGCCTAATGATGGCGCACAATCAATTATAATAAAATCATATTTGTCACGGATAGAAGCTAATACTTTTTTCATTCGGTATTCTCTTTGTTCAAGATTTACCAATTCCAATTCAGCGCCTACTAAATCAATATTAGCCGGCAATAAATCAAGGTTAGGGCTGTTGGTTTCTAAAATACATTCTTGAGCTGTAACTTGTTCAATTAAACACTCATAGAGTCCTTTTTTAATTTCTCTTGGGTTACACCCTACTCCTGAGCTAGCATTGGCCTGAGGGTCAGCATCAATTAATAGCACTTTCTTTTCTAAAACACCTAAACTTCCTGCTAAATTCATAGAGGTAGTCGTTTTTCCTACCCCTCCTTTTTGGTTGGCAATTGCAATTATTTTCCCCATTTATTGTATTTTTTTACTGGTATAAAAGTACTATGCAATAATGATTTTTCAATTTTTAACATATGACTAATTATCAACAAAAAAAAGGAGTTGTTAAGAAAAAAACGACCAATAAAAACCTAACAAAGTGAATTGTTGGGGATCCCTATTTGTTTTTGATTAGAGTTTTAATCGTCACCTAAATCATCAAAATTAACTTCAATAAAGTCAGTTGATGGTTTCTCCTCTGTTTCTGTAGTGTCTTTTTTTCCTGAAATTTTTTCGGTTTTTCTTTTTGTATTGGAGATTATTTCTTCTCCTTTTTCCTTTATGATATAGTCGCTTACTTCATTTAGTGCATCTTTGAAGTTTGTAAAATCTTCCTTGTATAAATAGAGTTTGTGTTTTTTGTAAAAAGGCGTTCCGTCGTCATTAAAATCTCGTTTACTTTCCGTAATTGTAAGGTAGTAATCTCCTGCTCTGGTCGATCTTACATCAAAAAAATAAGTTCTTCTTCCTGATCGTACCGATTTTGAAAAAATCTCCTCTATATCTTTATTCTCAGTCATCTATAATTTTTTTTAAGAATCAAATATATTAAAATTAATTAAATGATATTTTCTTTGTTTGTTTTGCTCTGTATTTGATTCATTTGAAAATAGAAACCTTTGCTAGCTAGTAGCTCTTCATGATTTCCTGTTTCTGTTATTTCCCCATTATCTAAAACTATAATTTGGTCTACATATTTTATGGTAGATATTCGGTGAGAGATAATAATACTGCTTTTATTCTTGCTTTCTTTTTTTAAGTGCTTGAGTATTATTTGTTCTTTTGTTGCGTCAATTGCTGAAAGACAGTCATCAAAAATAAAAAGTTTAGGGTTTTTGTAAAAAGTACGCGCAATAGCTAATCTTTGCCTTTGTCCTCCTGAAAGCTGCACTCCTCTTTCGCCAATAATAGTTTCAAAACCATTTTTGAAATTATTTATTTCATCAAGAATATCTGCCTTCTTAGCGGCTTCAATTATTTTATTTTCATCAATGTTATCACTTGAAAATGCAATATTTTCTTTAATTGTTCCTGAAAATAAATAACCATCCTGAGGAATATAACCAATGGCAGTTCTTAAATCATTTAAGTTTAAGTCTTTAATATTACTACTGCCAAACTGAATGTTTCCGTCAGTACAATCATACAATCTACACACTAGGGTTGCTATTGTTGATTTTCCGCTTCCCGTTTTCCCAAAAATTCCTATTGTTTTTCCTGACTTTAAGGTGAAATTTAGATTTTTTAGTGCTTGAATTTCAGTGTCTTCATAAGTAAAACTAACATTATTAAATGTTATGTCACTTTGTATTGGCGTATGCTCGGTAGTTTTGTTTTGGATGTCTGTTGTTAGTAGTAAAAAGCTATTTATTCTTTCTTGTGATGCAGCTGCTCTTTGTACTAAAGAGGTGATCCATCCTACTGAAGCAACTGGCCAAGCCAACATATTTACATAAATAATAAATTCTGCTATATTCCCCGTACTGATTTCTCCTTTAAAACTTTCAAGGCCTCCAATATAAACAGTTAGTACAGTGCTAACACCTATCATTGTAATAATAAGTGGGAAAAATAAGGCCTCAATTTTTACGAGTTGTAGATGACGCTTAGTGTATTGTTTGCAGCTATTAAAAAATACTTGCAAAACATTTTCTTCATTACTAAATGCCTTTATAATTTTTACTCCTGAAAAAGTTTCTTGAGCAATAGTGGTAATATTAGATAACTGTTCCTGTACTCTTTCGCTTTTTCTGTTAATATTATTGCTTACAAAATATACGGCAATAGCTAGTATTGGTAAAGGCAATAACACATAGGAAGTTAAGGTAGTGCTTATACTTAGCATTTTGCTAATAACCAAGAAGAAGAGAATCACAATATTGATAGCGTACATCAGGGCTGGGCCTAAGTACATACGCACTCGACTGACATCTTCTGATATTCGGTTCATTAAGTCGCCTGTTTTATTTTTTTTATAAAATGAAATACTTAAGAATTGGTATTGTTTATAGATTTCATTCTTTAAATCATATTCTATTTTGCGAGACATTACAATAATGGTTTGACGCATAAAGTACATGAAAACCCCTTTTAGAAGGGCAAACAAAATAATTAGACTGCCGTATTTTAGAAGTATTTTACTTGTGTTTGTATTTGTTTCATTTTCTTTATTCATATTTAAAATTACGGCATCAAAAGCCTCTCGCACAAATTCAGCAGGGTACAAAGCAAATAAGTTAGCAATAATGATAAAGACTGAACCTATAGCTAGTAATGTGCGGTATTTCCAGAAAAATTTATTGAGGTAAAATAGGTGTTTCATTAATTGGTAAGATACTTTATTTAAAAAGCCAAAAATAATAAGTAAATTCGCGCTCCATTTAAAAAATAAGGAAAATTAATTTTTAAAAGAGGAATATCTGATTAAATAATAAAATTTAACAAGAGAGATGTCGACAAAACCAACAGTAACAAAACCAACAAATGATGGTTTAGTAGTAAGTAAGATGAGTTTAATGGGACACGAACAAGTTGTTTTTTGCCAGGATGCTGAAACCGGATTGAAGGCCATTATTGCTATTCATAACACAACTTTAGGTCCAGCACTTGGAGGAACTCGAATGTGGAATTATAAAAGTGAGGAACAAGCGCTTGAGGATGTATTGCGTTTGTCAAGAGGTATGTCATTTAAAGCAGCAATTTCTGGTTTGGAATTAGGTGGTGGTAAAGCTGTAATTATTGGAGATTCAACTACTGAAAAAACGGAGGCTTTGATGCGTAAGTTTGGTTCTTTTGTAGGTAGTTTAGGAGGTAAATATATTACAGCTGAAGATGTAGGAATGACTACTAAGGACATGGAATATGTGCGCATGGAAACCAAGTATGTTACGGGTATTCCTGAAAGCATGGGTGGAAGTGGAGATCCTTCACCTGTTACTGCTTTTGGTGTGTATATGGGGATGAAAGCATCTGCAAAATACAAATGGGGTAGTGATAACTTAGAAGGAAAAACAATACTAGTACAAGGAGTAGGTCATGTAGGTGAAAATTTGGTTAAGCACTTAACGGATGAGGGTGCAAAGGTGATTATTAATGATATTAATGAAACAAGATTAGCTGAGCTTTCAGAACATTATGGATCTACTATTGTGATGGGTGATGCTATTTTTGATTTGGATATAGATATTTATGCGCCCTGTGCTTTAGGGGCAACCGTAAATCCTGATACTATTGCACGTTTAAAATGTGAAATAATTGCGGGTTCTGCTAACAACCAATTGGCTGATGAAGATAGAGACGGACAATTATGTGCTGATAAAGGGATATTATACGCTCCTGATTTTTTGATTAATGCAGGAGGGTTAATCAATGTGTATTCTGAAATTAAAGGACATGATAGAGAGCATGCAATTAACCAAACAAGAGCAATATATGATACGACTCTTGAAATTTTTAAGAAAGCTGAATTGGACGAAATCACAACACATACTGCAGCATTAGCAATTGCCGAACAAAGAATTACAGATAGAAAAAATCAATAAACACTATGTTAAGCAGAAGACATATTAGGTTGAAAGTAATGCAGTCCTTGTATTCTTATTTTACGGTAAAGGAAGATGATATGCCTGCCTATGAGCGCGCAATGTTAAAACATATTGAGGGGGTTGTTGAGCTAAATTTGGTGATTATATCTTTACTGATTGAGTTAGTAAAATATGCTGATAATTTTTATGAAAATAGTAAGAAAAAACACTTGCCTTCTGCTGAAGATTTGAGTCCCAACAGAAGATTTGTTGATAATCATTTCATTTCTATAATTCGTAAGGAAAAGGTATTGATGGATAGGATAAGTAAGGTTTCTGGAATTTGGCTTAAAAATGACCATGACATTATAAGAAAGGTGTTCAAAGAATTATTTGAATCCGAATTATATACTAGATATATTTCATCTGAAAAGGAAGGTGTAGATGTGGATCAAAGGTTTATTGTAAATGCACTGAATGAAATTATTTTAAGTAATGAGTTAGTACATCATATTTTAGAAGAAAGAAGTATTTATTGGATAGATGATTTACCATTTATTGCAACTATAATTATGGGCCAGATAAAGGCTAAAGAAAGCTTGAATCCTTCTTTAGTTTTTAAGGATGAATCTGACAAAACATTTGCTTTACAATTGTTCCGAAACACGATAAATAACAATAAAGAATACGAACAAATAATTGTGAGATTTTCAAATAATTGGGAATTAGAACGAATTGCAATTATGGATCAATTATTCTTAAAAATGGCTTTTGCTGAAATTTTATCTATGGAAGATTTACCGATAAAAGTTTCCATGAATGAGTATATTGAAATTTCAAAATATTATGGTTCAGCAAAAAGTAAATTATTTGTAAATGGTTTGTTGGACAATGTTGTAAAAACGTTTACTAAAGAAGGGAAAATTAAAAAGATTGGTAGAGGCTTAGTCTAGAAAAAATATTTAATTTTGAAAACAAAAATGAGAACACAACAATTGATCATAGTATTAATTTTTTCAGCAGCAATATCTTGTCATTCAGCATCAGAAGATAAAGCGATTACTACCGATTTAGTGAATAGTCCGTTAACGGCAAATCAATCAGCTGAAAAAGTGCTAACACCAAAAATTCAGATGGATGAGG
>DUAO01000005.1:0-6013 GCA_012960805.1 Flavobacteriales bacterium
CTAAGAAAAAATTTATTAGATAATAAACGCACCCAAATCATTTATACGGGTGAATTACCAGATTTTTTTGATGTTGAAATGCTAAAAAATATTTATGGTTATAGATTTGAGTTAAAGAATGTTGAGAAAGTAGAAGATATTTCCGTGTTTAACGGCAGTACCATTTTCATTTCACAACAAGATGAAATTTGTAATATTGGTCTCACCTCATATATTGACTTTTTTATCAGTTTTCATTCTCACTTTGGAAGTATTTTATTAGTAAATGGTGAACAAAATGAAAGTTATATATCAGAAATTCAGCATGTCCGTAGAAGAGAAACAATTGCAATGACGCCAGCTAATTGTCTTGCTGTCTTAAAGCTTTTAATGGAGAAGTCTTTTTTTGATAATAAGAAAAGTAATGTCGAAACAAACAAGGCGCTTGTCTTAAATTCAATCCAACAGATTACCGGTACAAGTACACGGCCGCTAGTTGGTTCTAGTGGACTGTCTATTCAGTATGCAATATTAATGGGACTAATTCACCATGCCCAAGAAAATCATAAAGGAAAGGCTATTAAATTTATTGTTCCTCCTAATTGTTATGGTGGAACCAATGATCAGGCAAGACGTGTTGCTGCTTGCCTTGACAATGTAGAGGTGATGGATTTACCAGTAGATGGCGGTAAAGATATGGCGCAAAGTATTAATGTGGTTTTAAATAAAATTGCTAAAGAAGATGCTATTCCTTATATAATCGCTGAAATTCCAACAAACCCTAGGCTTGAAGTTACAGATCTTATAAAATTAAAGAGTGTTTTAAGTGCAACCCGTAAAACTGCAACTGGTGAAATTGCTATCGATCCAGTTTTTATTTTAGATCAAACATTTTGTCCTAACGTACACTTTTTAGGTGAAGATGAAATACTCTCAACGATTAGGACCATTTCATATGTTAGTGGATCGAAATTTCCAAGTGGCGGACAATGTACTGCTGGCTACTGTGTAACAAATAAAAAAACTGAATATTTGATGAAAAAAATAGAAATGCATCTAAGGCTTTGCGATAACCAGGCTACAGATTTTCAAATTGAAATATTAGCAAAACAATTACCTTCAATGAAACAAAGAATTAATGATGCTTATAAGAATACACGTGAATTTGTAAACTTTATCAACGATACTTTACCAGAGGCAAAAATCAATTTTGTTTCAGAAGAATTGGCAAAAAAGGGATTTACCCCATCCGTATTTTCATTAGATCTTCCCACTAAGGGTAATAGCGCTGAAGAAAAAGAATCTTATAAAAGAGCGTTAAATCATAAATTAATCAATTTAATGATTACAGAAATCCCTAATGAAAGTAAGTACTGTGTAAGCTATGGGCAGTTAAAAGGATGTTATTGGACTATACCCGCAACATCTACTCAGGGGACGACCAAAGAAGGTGACAAAGATTATATTACCCGTGTTGCACTTTCTCCTAATATGGATCTTGAACTTCATAAAAAAGTCTTTTTAGATTTTGTTGAGGAAATTTGACTATAGTGGAGGTGGTAAGAGCCTACCGGCTTATTCATATTATTGAGTAATTTTTTAGAATTACTACAAGTCAAAAATTTCCTTATACCGGGGGATTCATATAAAAATAAATAATATGACGCTAGCTATTTTGCTTAGTTTTAGAATAATTTAAGTTACAGAAACTTATTCCTCAATAGTTCCTTTCTCTGCTTTCATTTGTGGAAAAAACAATACATCCTGAATAGAATTTGAGTTTGTCATAATCATAGAAAGTCTGTCAATTCCAATACCTAAGCCTGCAGTTGGAGGCATGCCATATTCTATTGCTCTTAGAAAATCTTCATCTAGAACCATTGCCTCATCATCTCCTCTTTTTCCTAATTCTATTTGCTCTTCAAATCTTGCTCTTTGGTCAATAGGATCGTTAAGTTCAGAGAAGGCATTACAGATTTCTTTACTATTACAAAAACCCTCAAAACGCTCTGCCAAACCTTCATGCTCTCTGTGTTTTTTAGCCAATGGCGACATTTCTACAGGATAATCTGTAATAAAAGTAGGTTGTATTAAATGACCTTCACATTTTTCGCCAAATATTTCATCAATTAATTTTCCTCTTCCCATGCTTTTATCTACCCCAACGCCTAATTGTTTAGCGGTTTCAACCATAGTGGCTTCATCCATTTTTGAAATATCAACACCTGTAAAATGCTCAATTGCCTCATACATAGTATAGCGTTTCCAAGGTCTTTGGAAGTTAATTAAATTATCTCCCACCTGGACTTCTGTTTTTCCGTGTAAATCCATAGCAATTTTCTCTACCATTTCTTCCACCAAATCCATCATCCAAGTATAATCTTTGTATGCAACATACAATTCCATTTGTGTAAATTCAGGATTATGAAAACGACTCATTCCCTCATTTCTGAAATCTTTTGAGAACTCATAGACTCCATCAAAACCGCCTACAACCAATCTTTTTAAATACAATTCATTCGCAATTCTTAAGTACAATTGCATGTCCAAAGTATTGTGATGTGTTTTGAACGGACGAGCTGCTGCCCCTCCGTAAAGTGGTTGTAAAATTGGCGTTTCTACTTCCAAATATTCTTTCTTATTTAAAAACTCCCGCATAGAATTCGTTAGTTTTGTACGCTTGATAAAAGCGTCCTTTACCTCTGGATTCACCACCAAATCCACATACCTTTGTCTGTATCTTTTCTCAGGATCAGTAAAAGCATCATGTATGGTTCCATCAGCATCTACCTTTGGTAAAGGCAATGGACGTAAGGATTTTGTAAGAACAGTAAGCTCCTTTACTTTCACAGAAATTTCTCCTACTTTAGTAATAAATACAGTTCCTTTAATGCCAATAATATCTCCTATGTCCAATAATTTTTTAAAAACTGTATTGTACATCTCCTTGTTCTCTCCCTCACAAATCTCATCTCTATTTACATAGATTTGAATTTTTCCATCTGCATCCTGTAACTCAGCAAAAGAAGCTTTTCCCATTATTCTTCTGCTCATCAATCTTCCCGCAATTACCACTTCTAACACATCTCCTTCCTTGTGCTTTTCCTTGATTTGTTTAGAGGTAATGTCCACATCAAACTTTGCTGCCGGATAAGGCTCAATTCCTAAATCTCTCAATTTTTGTAAAGATTCTCTTCTTATAGTTTCTTGCTCGGAAAGTGCTCTTGTCATGCTTTATTTTTTTGCAAATATAGGAATTCTATTATCCTATTATTTTGTATTTTTGACTTCTTTTAACAAGCCAATTTTAATGTGAAACGAGCTAACTTTGCTTATTCCATAAAACTAATAAAAATTTTAACTATTTAACATGAAAATAAACGATTATCTAAATGATTTTACCAATCATTTAACAGAGGCCATTGAGATAGCAAATAACACAGATTTAAATCCTTGTAATAGGAAAATTAAAAACATTCTGATTTGCGGTTTAGGAGGCTCAGGAATTGGAGGGACAATAGTTGCTGATATTATATCTCCAAAAGTAAATATCCCTATTGGTTCCGCTAAGGATTATAGCATCCCCAATTTTGTAAATGAGCATACGCTTGTTATTGCTAATTCTTATTCCGGAAATACGGAAGAAACCCTTTATGCTTTGGAAAAATGCCAAGCAAGAGGTGCTGAAATAGCCGTGATTACTTCTGGTGGTAAACTAAAAATTATAGCAGAAAAAAATAATTATAATTATATTATCATTCCTGGGGATCACCCCCCAAGAGCTATGTTTGGTTATGCCTTTACAGAGCTCTTCTTTATGCTCAATCATTACGGAATTATTGATGATACTTTCAAAAATGATTTTGAAAAAACAATTACTTTACTGGAAACTGAAAAAGAAGATATCCAAAAACAAGCTATGGAATTGGCGAAAAAAATGTACAAACAAACTCCTGTAATTTATGTTGCAAATGGATTTGAAGGAGTGGCTGTTCGTTTTCGTCAACAACTAAATGAAAATAGTAAAATGCTTGCTTGGCATAATGTAGTTCCTGAGATGAATCACAATGAATTGTTAGGATGGAGAACTAATGTAAATGATTTGGCAGTTGTCTACTTCCGCAACAAATGCGATTATAAAAGGAATCAAATCAGAATGGACATCAACAAAAAAGTGATTTCAAAATACACTGAAAATATTACTGAAATTTGGAGTAAAGGAGACACTGTTTTAGCAAACTCACTCTACCATATTAATTTAGGAGATTGGGTTAGTTGGTACTTATCAGAGATGAATAATGTAGATGCAATTGAAATTGATGTGATTAACTTTTTGAAAGGAGAGTTAGCAAAAGTATAATGAACAAGCAAGTATCAATTAAAGATTTAGGGCTGATTGATTACAAAAAATGTTGGGATTATCAGGAAGATCTTTTTGCTGAAATACTAGCAGTAAAATCAGCCAATAGAAAGGAAAATAAAACAGAATCAACCAAAAATCATTTGATTTTATGCGAACATCCGCATGTTTATACTTTAGGTAAAAGTGGAGACAAAAAGAACCTTTTGGTAAATGAAGACTATCTAAAAAGTAGAGGAGCAACTTTTCATAAAATAAACAGAGGAGGTGATATTACCTATCATGGTCCTGGGCAAATTGTAGGCTATCCTATTTTAGATTTAGACAACTTTTTTACTGATATCCATAAGTACTTGCGCTTTTTAGAAGAAGCGGTAATTCTTACTTTGAAAGAATATGGATTAGAGTCCGAACGATCTCCAGGAGAAACGGGAGTTTGGTTTGATATAGGAACGCCAAAGGCAAGGAAAATATGTGCTCTTGGGGTGAAAAGTAGCCGCTGGGTTACTATGCACGGTTTTGCTTTTAATGTGAATTCTGATTTATCCTACTTTGGGAATATTATTCCGTGTGGGATTACTGATAAAAGTGTAACTTCACTCCAAAAAGAATTAGAAAAAAAACTGGATATGAATGAAGTAAAAAATAAACTCAAAGCACATTTGGTTGAACTGTTTGAGATGGATATTATTTAAGATGAAGAAAGCGCTTAAATACCTGATCATTATTTTTGTTTTGCTCAACCTACTCATTCTTATGAGTGGGAAAAGTTGGATGTATAAAGCTATTTCTATTACTTATTTAAAAGGATACACTTCATCTTACATTGATGATTTTGTACATTTTCCGGCAAACACTATTGAAACTGGAGCGCATCAAGCGTGGGGAATTGCAAACGACTACAACAAAGCAGAATTACCAGAATTCATTAATCCAATAAATGATAGTTTAGAAACAGTTGCTTTCATTGTAATTAAAAATGATAGTATTGTTTTTGAGGAATATTGGTATGGGTATTCGGCAGACAGTATGAGTAATTCTTATTCTATGGCAAAAAGCTGGGTTGGCACTTTAATTGGGGTTGCAATTAAAGATGGTGACATTAAAAATGTTGATCAAAAAGTCTGTGATTTTCTTCCTAATTTTTGTAAAGGAAGAAATACAGAATTAACACTAAGAGATTTACTTACCATGAGTTCGGGCTTAAATTGGACTGAGGATTATTACAACCCAATAGGGCAAACTGCTCAGGCATATTATGGCTCAGATTTAAAAGGGTTAATACTGAGCTTAAAAGTAGTAGAAACCCCTGGAAAAGTGTTTAAATATCATTCTTCTTGCTCTCAACTTCTGGCATTTATTGTGGAAAAGGCAACAGATAAAACTATTAGCGAGTACGCATCAGAGAAATTGTGGAAACCAATAGGGGCAAAACATCCTGCGCTTTGGAATATAGATAAAAAAGATGGAGATGAAAAAGGGTTTTGTTGTATCAATTCAAATGCAAGAGATTTTGCCAGATTAGGAAAACTATACATGCATAATGGGAATTGGAACGGATTACAAATTATTGATAGTTCGTATGCAAAAGAAGCGACTACAGTTGTAGATTTACTTGACAAAAATGGAAATAAAAATATTAATTATGGCTATCAATTTTGGATGACAAGCTAT
>DUAO01000005.1:6085-7074 GCA_012960805.1 Flavobacteriales bacterium
AATATGCATCATGATGATTTTTACAACTATATTGATGCTGCACTTGAAATGTATCCATAAATGTTAGAGAAAATCAAAATAAAAAATGTTTTATTTCTGGATATTGAGACTGTCCCTATAAAAGAGAATTTTACAGATTTAAGCGCTCCTTTTCAAAAGCTATGGGAAGAGAAAACAGTTTGGCAAAGAAAAGATGATATCTCTCCCTCTGATTTTTATAAATTAAAAGCAGGGGTTATGGCTGAGTTTGCTAAAATTATCTGTATTTCTGTGGGTTATTTATTTACTGAAAAAAGCGAAAATTATTTCCGTATCAAATCTTTTTATGGAGATAATGAAAAACAAATTATTACTGATTTTAATACTTTGCTCAATAGTCAATTTAACAAAAACCAGCATCAATTATGTGCGCACAATGGTAAGGAATTTGACTTTCCGTTCATTGCCAGAAGGACATTGATTAATGGATTAAACCTCCCAAAGCTATTGGACATTGCAGGCAAAAAACCGTGGGAAATAAGTCATTTGGACACTATGGAATTATGGAAATTTGGAGATTACAAACATTATACCTCTATCAAATTATTGGCAGCACTTTTTGACATCCCTACCCCAAAAGATGATATTGATGGTAGTCAAGTAGCTAAAGTATATTGGGAAGAAAAAGATTTGGAACGCATCAAAATCTATTGCCAAAAAGATACGCTCACTGTAGCGCAACTCCTGTTAAAATACAAAGGAGAAGATTTGATTTCAGAAAATAACATTGAGTTTGTATAAATAGAATTTAAAAACTACTTTTAACAACACAAAAAAGAACACAAAGATGGAAAATACATTGTTGGAATTTAAAAATCTGGTTACCGAGTTTCATACAGAAGGAACAACTGTAAAAGCGGTAAATGATGTGAGTTTTACTCTGAATAAAGGGGAAACAATTGGGATAGTTGGAGAGTCTGGCTCAGGCAAATCAGTTACGGCTCTTTCAT
>DUAO01000005.1:7195-8092 GCA_012960805.1 Flavobacteriales bacterium
CAAGAACCTATGACTTCCTTAAATCCTGTTTTTACTTGTGGAGACCAAGTAATGGAAGCTATTATATTGCATCAAAAGTTGAATAAAAAAGCTGCAAAGGCATTAACTATAAGCCTTTTTGAAGAAGTGCAATTACCAGATCCTGAGCGGATTTTCAGCACTTATCCTCATCAAATTTCTGGAGGGCAAAAACAAAGAGTAATGATTGCTATGGCTATGAGTTGTCAGCCATCAGTTTTGATTGCAGATGAGCCAACAACTGCATTGGATGTAACTGTACAAAAAACTATTTTGCAACTCATGCAAAAATTACAGAAAGAGAAAGATATGGGAATTCTGTTTATCACACATGATTTGGGTGTAATTGCAGAATTGGCCGATAAAGTTGTGGTGATGTATAAGGGAAAGATTGTGGAGCAAGGCAATGTTTTGGATATTTTCACCAATCCTAAGCATCCTTATACAAAAGGGCTTTTGGCTTGTAGACCCCCATTGGACAAACGCTATACTTTCTTACCAACTGTTTCTGATTTTATGCAAGAGAATGAAAACGGAGAGGTTATTGATAATAATATTTCTGTGGAGGAATTCACTAAAGATTTAGCTGTTCCGGATAGTGATAGAAAAGTAAAACAAGAAAAATTATTTGCACAAGAGCCCTTAATGCAAATTAAAAATTTAAAAACTTATTTCCCAATTCGTAATGGATTTTTTGGAGGAATTACAAGCCACGTGAAGGCGGTGGATGATGTAACTTTTGATGTATATCCTGGAGAAACTTTAGGTTTGGTAGGAGAGTCTGGTTGTGGAAAAACAACAATTGGACGTACTATTATCCGACTGGAAGAACCTACTGAAGGAGAAATGATTTATAAAGGAAGGGATATTGCTAAAATG
>DUAO01000006.1:0-7568 GCA_012960805.1 Flavobacteriales bacterium
GTTCTCCATTCCAAGTTTACAATTCCATCTCCAATATCGGCAAGGTTACATCCTGAATTACTCCAAATAGTATTGTTCTCACGAATGTGATCCAAAACAATAAAGTTCTCTATTCCAGCAACTTTCTCTTGTGCTTTTGTTGGAATGTTGTAATAATTTAAAGTTCCGTTTTCGGTTGAGTAAAAAGAAGTAGTGCCTGATTTTATCATATCATACACCCAGTCAGCAGCTTTATATCCTGCTTCTTCCATTTTGGATAGTGTTTTTTCAACATCTAACGCATCCCACATTTGGAATGGACCAACTTCCCAACCAAAACCAGCACAAAGTGCTCTGTCAATTTTGTAAAGGTCGTCAGTTATTTCAGGAATTCTGTGCGATACATAAGCAAAGGAAGAGTAGAATGATTTGCGGTAAAATTCTCCTGCTTTATCTTTTCCTTTTACAAGAATTATTAATCTTTTTAATAAATCATCTTCTTGTTTTGCTGCTGCTATGGTTGCGAATTTAGCTCTTTGTTTCGGAGCGTATTCTAATGTTTTTAAATTAAGAGCTTCAATTATTCTTTTTCCCTTTGCATCTTTCGATTTTTTGTAAAAACCTTGTTTGGTTTTGTCTCCTAACCATTTGTTCTCACTCATCTTGGTGATGAAATCAGGTAATTTAAAATTACTTCTCATTTCATCATTAGGGCAGTTTTCATAAACCCCATTTGCAACATGAATAAGTGTATCTAATCCTACTAAATCACAAGTACGGAAAGTTGCTGATTTCGGACGACCAATAATTGGTCCACTTAAAGAATCAACTTCTTCTACTGTTAAGTCCAATTCTTTTACCAAATGAAAAAGGGATAGGATATTGGCTACTCCAATTCTGTTAGCAATAAATGCAGGAGTATCCTTACAGAGCACCATGTCTTTTCCTAGGAATTTATCTCCATAATTCATTAGGAAGTCAGTAATCTCAGTATCCGTTTTAGTAGTTGGAATAATTTCCAATAACTTCAAATACCTTGGAGGATTGAAAAAGTGGGTTCCACAAAAGTGTTTTTGGAAATCTTCCGACCTTTCTTCCAACATACTTTCAATAGGTATTCCTGAAGTGTTAGAAGAAATTAAAGTTCCTTCTTTTCTGAATTTCTCAATTTTTTCAAAAACTTGTTTCTTAATGTCTAAGCGTTCTACTACCACCTCAATAATCCAATCTACATTTGCTATTTTGTGTAAATCATCTTCTAAGTTTCCTGTAGTAATTCTGCTTACAAATGCCTTGCTGTAAATAGGGGAGGGTTTGCTTTTTAAGGTGCTTTTTAGTGCTTCATTGACAATGGAGTTTTTGATTTGTTGATCTTGTTTTTGCTCTTCTGTTAAATCAAAAGGAATAATATCCAAGAGTAAAACTTCTACTCCAATATTTGAAAAATGGCAGGCAATTCGTGATCCCATAATTCCGGAACCAATTACCGCTACTTTATTTATATGTCTATTTGCCTTCATTTATAATTTTATTTATCTTTTTTAGTATTGCAAAGAAGGTATCCATTTCTTCTTTTTCAAAATGTGATTGTATTTTTTCGTTAAATTCTACGACTACTCTTTTGGCAACTTCACGCCAATCCATTCCTAGTGGAGTTAAATGAATGAGTGCTTTTCGTTTGTCATCAGGGTCAGGTTTTCTTACAATTACCCCTGCTGCCTCCAATTTGTTTAAGGATCTCGATAGGGAAGTAGCTTCCATTCCCATATTGGGCCCTAATTGTGTAGATGGGGTTCCTTCTGAAATGTCAATATTCAAGATAATCATCCCCAATGCCATGCTCGACATATATTCTGTGGCAGTTCTGTTGTACATTTTTGTGATGTTGTACCAAGTCTTTCTGATGTTATAATCTACTGTTTCTTCTTGTTCCATATTAAAATTTTAGGTTACGAATATATAAAAATATACTATGCGCGCATAATAATTTATAAATATTATGCGCGCATAGCAACTATTTTTAAAAAGTGTATTTTTAGCAAAACGAATTTAGATATGCAGATGAACTATTTATCACCCTTAGAAATGCTCTATAAATGGGAGCAAGCCAAACCAAATGAAATTTATTTAAGCCAACCTATTGATGGCGTTTGGCGCAATTGGACTTGGAAAGAAGTGGGCCATGAAGTTAGGAAAATGGCTGCATATTTGCAATCTTTGAATTTACCCGTACAAAGTAAAGTTGGGATTTTATCTAAAAATTGTGCGCATTGGATAATGACAGATTTAGCAATTATGATGAGCGGACACGTTTCAGTCCCTTTGTATCCAAATCTGAGTGCAGATACTTTAGGAAAGATATTAATTCATAGTGAAACTAAACTATTATTTGTTGGAAAATTGGATAATTATGCTGATATGAAACCAGGAGTTCCTGCTGATGTGAATTGCATTACTTTTCCTTTTTATAGTGAAGATTATTCCAAGTGGGATGATTTAACAAAAGATGTTGAGCCAATGCAAAAAAGTATTATTAGGGACCCAAATGAATTAGCAACTATAATTTATACTTCCGGAACTACTGGCGATCCAAAAGGGGTGATGCACAAATTTTATAATTTTTCGTTTGCAACTACTAATGCTGTAAACTCATTGCATTTAGAGAATGAGATTTTCTTTTCTTATTTACCTATTTGTCATATTGCTGAGCGATTATTGGTGCAAATGGGAAGTATATATAGTGGTAGCAAAGTTTGTTTTGCTGAGAGTTTGGATACTTTTGCAGCTAATTTGTCAGAAGCATCACCTACTGTATTTTTAGGAGTTCCAAGAATTTGGGCTAAATTTCAGCAAGGCATTCTTACAAAATTACCTCAAAAGAAATTGAATATTTTATTAAGCATTCCTCTTATATCAACTCTTATCAAGAAAAAAATAAAAAAAGGACTTGGGCTTAATAAAGCAAGAAATATTTTTACTGGAGCCGCTCCAACACCAATTACTTTAATTAAATGGTTTGCTCGATTAGGAATTAATATTCAGGAAGCATACGCTATGACTGAAAATACTTGCTATTCGCATGTGAGTTATAATGACAATATAAATATTGGATCAGTTGGGCAAGCCTTACCGCTTTGTGATGTAAAACTATCTGAACAAAATGAAATTTTAATAAAGCATGATGCCCTCATGGATGGTTATTATAAAGATGAGCAAGAAACAAATAAAACTATTATGGAGGGTTGGCTGCATACTGGTGATGAAGGTTCAATAGATGAGAATGGTTTTTTAACAATTACCGGAAGGGTGAAGGATATTTTTAAAACATCTAAAGGAAAATATGTAGCGCCTTCACCTATTGAAATGAAACTTTCTGCTAATAAGAACTTAGAACAGATTTGTGTGGTTGGAGATGGACTTCCTCAGCCTATTGTTTTGGTAGTACTCTCGGAAAGAGGAAAAGCAAAAAGTAAGGAAGATTTAATTGCAAGTTTAGAAAAAACCATGGAGGTGATTAATCCTAAATTAGATAGTCATGAAAAGTTACACAATATAGTAGTGATTGCTGAAGATTGGACTATTGCAAATAATTTACTTACACCAACTATGAAAATAAAGCGTAATGCTATTGAAAAGATTTATAAGAGTAATTATGTAGCTTGGTATGAAGGGGATAGAGTTGCTGTAATTGATTAAGTCTTTAGTTTTTTCTTCTTAGCGGCAGGAAATAAAATATTGTTTAATATTAAGCGATAACCAGGAGAGTTTGGGTGTAAGGATAGATCTGTTTTTGGATCTCCTACTTTGTGTTGATAATCTTCAGGGTCATGTCCTCCATAAAAAGTCCAAGTTCCATTGCCGAACTCCCCATGAATATAACGCGCTTCATTAGTAGCTTTAGTTTCACCCATAATCAAAACATTAGATTTTATATACTCATTTTTGAAAGCAGTAGTTTGTCCCATAAAACCCTTTATTACTTGCATATGGTTTTGACATAGCATAGTAGGAACAGGATCCCATTTTGCAGAGAAATCAAAAAGGGTAAAAAAGTCAATTTTGGCATTTAACCTTCTTTTTTGAGTAGCATCAATTGATGAGAACTCATATTGATTAGGATTTTTTACCAAGGAGAAATCTTTAAAAGCTAGAGTTTTAGAAAAATCTAATTTTTCTTGAGCGCTTGGATCAGCAGCATCTCCGTCAAACATTGGCCCGCAAATATCAAGTCCTTCAGCTGCTAAGGCAATATCGTAACTGTCAGTTGCACTACACATGGCAAACAAAAACCCACCACCATTTACAAATTCTTTTATCTTTTTGGCTACTGCTAATTTCTCTGTTGACACTTTTTCATAGCCCAATTTTTTAGCCAATATTTCATAATCTCTTTTTTGGTCCTTGTACCAAGTCGCATTTTTGAAAGATGCGTAAAATTTTCCGTATTGTCCAGTAAAATCTTCATGATGGAGGTGAAGCCAATCATAAAGGGGTAATAAGTTACTTAATACTTCTTCATCATAAATTACTTCATAAGGGATTTCGGCATAAGTAAGCGCCAAAGTAACGGCATCATCCCAAGGTTGTTTGTTGTTAGGGGAGTAGATGGCAATTTTAGGTGCTTTTTCCAGACGGACTACATCTTGGTTTACTTCTGGGCTAGCAATAGATTGTAGTATTTGGGTGGACTGCACATCCGCAATGAGTTGATAGGAAACACCTCTTATATTGCATTCATTTTCAATTACACTGTGTTGTTTGATAAGGAAACTTCCTCCTTGATAATTCAGTAACCAATCCACCTTGACATCCCTTTCAATAGCATAATATGCAATGCCATAAGCCTTTAAATGATTGCTTTGGCTTTCATCCATAGGGATAAAAATATAAGCAGCATTTGCAGAGAATGTTAAACTGCAAAACAGTAAAAAGATACTAAGGTTTTTTGAAAGATTAGAATGGAGCATCTTCATCCTTATCTTTATTCATGCTTGATGACATGGATACCATGGAAGATTTATCACCTCCTTCATCATCAAAATCGCTACCATCAAAATAATCTAGATCAGAAAATTTAGCAAATTCTGCAGTAAATTTTAAACGAACATTGGCTAAGGAGCCATTTCTATGTTTTGCAATAATTATTTCTCCTTGTCCTCTGGAATCGTCTCCATTGTCCCATTCATAAATTTTATAGTATTCTGGGCGATAAATGAAGGTTACAATATCAGCATCTTGCTCAATAGCTCCTGATTCCCTAAGGTCAGCAAGCATAGGTCGTTTACTTCCAACTCCTGTTCTTCCTTCTACCCCTCTATTTACCTGAGATAATGCAATTACAGGAATCTTTAATTCTTTAGCAATTCCTTTAAGCGAACGCGAAATAGTTGAGATTTCCTGCTCTCTATTTCCTGAATTCCCGCCGGCATGCATCAATTGAAGGTAGTCAATTATGATGATTCCAACCCCATTGTTTTTCACTAATCTTCTGGCTTTTGCTCTTAGTTCAAACACGGTAAGCGCTGGTGTGTCATCAATATATATTGGTGCTTCCGAAAGATGTTTGATTTTTTCGTGTAATTGAACCATCTCATGATCGGCCAAATCTCCTTTTCGTAATTTACTTGAGCTTAATTCTGCTTCACTAGCAATCAACCGATTTACTAATTGTTCTGAGGACATTTCTAAAGAGAAAAACCCGATAGGTATATTGTGGTCAACCGCTACATTACGCGCCATAGTTAAGGCAAAAGCAGTTTTACCCATACCTGGTCTTGACGCTACAATTACTAAATCTGATTTTTGCCAACCTGAAGTTACCCTGTCCAAATTTGTAAATCCTGAAGGGACTCCACTCAGTCCATCCTCTTTGCTTCTAAGGATTTCAATATTTTCCAAAGCCCCTTTAATTAAGGAACTCATTTTTTCGTAACTTTTTCTTAGCGTACCTTCTGTTACGGTAAATAATTTTTCTTCAGCCGTATTCAATAAATCAAAAATATCTACTGAATCATTAAAAGCATCTCCAATGATATTATTAGAAATACTTATAAGAGAACGCTTAATAAATTTCTCTGCAATAATTCGGGCATGAAATTCAGTGTTGGAAGAGGAAGCTACATTATTTGTCAATTCAGAAATGTAAGCCAATCCTCCTACAAATTTTAGCTCTTCCATGCGTTTTAACTCCTCCGAAACCGTAAGAATATCTACAGGTTGTGTGTGATTAAAAAGGTTTACAATTGCTTCAAAAATCTTTTGATGTTCAGTTTTGTAAAAATATTCAGCTTGCAAAGAATCAATGGTATCTGATAAAGATTCATTGTCAATCATCAAAGCCCCTAATACTGCTTGTTCTAACTCAATTGCTTGAGGTTGAAGTTTTCCATCAATCTTAGTAGTTGAGGTTGCTTTTAATGTTCTTTGTCCTACTTTTTTTGCCATGTTTTATTCCTTAACCATTCCCATATTACAGAATTTTTCCATTCTGTTGTTAACTAACGTTTCTTTATCTAAGCTGCTAAATTCTTGTATTGCTTTTGTAATTGATTTTTTAACTTTTTTATAAGTTTCTTCAGGGAAAGTATGCGCTCCTCCTAAAGGTTCTTTAATAATTTCATCTACTAAGCCTAAGCCTTTCATATCAGTTGCTGTTAATTTTAACGCATCAGCTGCTATTTCTTTATAATCCCTACTTCTCCATAAAATGGTAGAACAATTTTCTGGTGAAATTACCGAATACCAAGCATTATTCAACATTAAAATCTTGTCGCCAACTCCTATTCCTAAAGCGCCACCTGAAGCACCTTCACCAATGATTACTACAATGATAGGTACTTCTAGTTTTGTCATCTCCAAAATATTACGAGCAATAGCTTCTCCTTGTCCTCTTTCTTCAGCTTCTAATCCAGGAAACGCACCCGGAGTATCTATTAAACAGACTACAGGCTTGCCAAATTTTTCCGCCATTTTCATTAGGCGTAAAGCTTTTCGATATCCTTCAGGATTTGCCATTCCAAAATTTCGGAATTGTCTTTGTTTGGTGTTTCTTCCTTTTTGCTGACCAATAAACATCACAGATTGCTTTCCTATTGTTCCCCAGCCACCTACCATTGCCTTGTCATCTTTTACACCTCTATCTCCATGTAATTCGATAAAATCACCACCAGATAAAGCCTCAATATAATCCAAAGTATAAGGCCTTTGAGGATGGCGTGAAAGTTGTACTTTCTCCCAAGGAGAAAGATTCTCATAGATTTCCTTTCTTGTAACTTGAATTTGAGCTTCAATATCTGAAATAGTTTTACTTACATCAACAGCTCCATCAGCACCTAGTTCTTTTGCTTTTTCAAGCTTAATAATTAGTTCTTCAATTGGTTTTTCAAACGTTAGATATTCCATTCCGTTTTATTTTAAAAGGACAACAAAGTTAAATAAAATGATTTGTCTACCCTTTAAAATTTTGAGTTGATTATTTTTGTTGTTGAAAACTAAAATTTGTCATGATAGTATACCCAAATGCAAAAATAAATATTGGCTTAAATGTACTTGAAAAACGAGCAGATGACTATCATGAATTATCTTCTGTG
>DUAO01000006.1:7719-7992 GCA_012960805.1 Flavobacteriales bacterium
TTTGATATTGACAATGTAAAAATTCATTTACACAAGCAAATTCCTATTGGTGCTGGCTTGGGTGGCGGTTCGGCAGATGGTGCTTTTATGTTAAAAGCAATGAGCCTACTTTTTGATTTGAACCTAAGTGCCGTTCAATTGGAAAAATATGCTTTGCAATTGGGGGCTGATTGCCCCTTTTTTATTGAGAATACTCCAAAATACGTGCAAGGGATAGGCGAGAAGATGTCAAGTGTTGATTTGGATTTGTCAGCTTATGAGATACAATTTATT
>DUAO01000007.1:0-324 GCA_012960805.1 Flavobacteriales bacterium
CAAATTATAGTAAAAAGGATAAAATGTTATTTCCAAGAATTTGGAGCAACACTCAAGCTCGTCATGCTGGAGGATATGTAAATTGGGCAGGATTAAAAAATAAAGATGTAAAGCCAACTTTTGCAGAAAACATGACTTACTTTTTTAAGTATCAAATTGGGTGGTCGTATTTGAGATATTTCATGTGGAATTTTGCCGGAAGACAGAATGATTTTATGAATATGGACGGAAATTCCTTAAACGGAAATTGGGAAAGTGGTATTTCCTTTATTGATAATACCCGACTAGGAACTCCTTCATCAGAAGTAGATATTCCTGATTATT
>DUAO01000007.1:489-6180 GCA_012960805.1 Flavobacteriales bacterium
TATCTAAATGTAGTACCTTTCCAACCAAGAGAAAGAGATTACGCCTATGTTGGTTCTTTTTATGCTTTTGCCATTTGGATAGGCTTAGGTGTGTTGGGTATTTATGATTTTTTAAGCAAACGGATAAACTCAACTGCAAGTGCTGGTTTAGCGACAATACTTGCTCTTAGTATACCAACATTAATGGCTGCTGAAAATTGGGATGACCATGACAGAGGAGGACGGTCTACGGCTTTAGAAGTGGCAAAAAATTACCTAGAATCTTGTGATAAAAATGCTATTCTTTTTACTAATGGTGATAATGACACCTTTCCGCTTTGGTATGCTCAAGAGGTGGAGGGTATCCGAACAGATATTAAAGTAGTGAATCTTTCTCTATTCAATACTCCTTGGTATATTGATCAAATGAAAAGAGCTTCATATGATGCGCCTCCTATACCCTCATCATTAGAACATGATGATTACCGAGCAGGAATGAGAGATTACACGCCAATCAATGAGCGCTTTAAGGACTTTGTTGAGGTAAAAGATGTAGTTAATTTTATTAACAGTAAAAGTGCCAAAGCAAAAATAAATACTTCAGCTGGGTTAAGAAACTATTGCCCTGCTAAAAAGTTAAAACTTACTGTTAATAAAGAAATTGCTAAAACTTTTGTTCCGGAAGAATATCAAGATAAAATTGTAGATGAAATTAGATGGACGCTAAAAGGAAATGGAATCTACAAAAACAAGTTAATGGTGCTTGATATCTTGGCTCATTTTAATTGGGAGCGCCCAATCTATTTTGCCATTACTGTAGGAAGAGACAACTTTATGGGACTTGAAAAATACTTTCAATTGGAAGGTTTGGCCTATCGTTTGGTGCCTTATGTTGCTAAATCGCCTGACGGACAAACTGGAGTTGTAAATACCGACAAAATGTATGATAGATTAGTAACTCGATTTGAGTGGGGAGGATTAAACAACACTGACTTATATTTTGATGAAACTAATACAAGAATGGTAATGAATTTCAGAAACAACTATTCAAGGTTAGCTGAATCCTTATTACAAAAAGGAGACACCGCTAGGGCTATTGAAACTTTGGATAAATGTATGGTAGAATTTCCAAGAGATGTTGTGAATTTAAGCTATTTCGCATTACCAATTATTGATATCTATTACAAATTAGGGGAAAATGAAAAAGGCAAAAAAGTATTAGCGATTATGATTGACGACTACTTAACTGAAATTAAATATCTAAAGGCGTTTGATAAAGGAAGTGGCCTTAAGCGGAATATGGAAATTACTGGACAAGTATTGGGGAGTTTAGTTAGAATATTGCAAATTCACAAACTGGAAGATTTATCATTTACTTATACTGATGAAGATGGCGTTTACTTCAAGAGCAAAGGAGAAAATAAAGAAGAAATTGATTATTCTACTTATAGAATCAACACTTTTATGGATGAATATTTAAGCATTCAATAATAATTTGTTTGTCCAAACACCAAAATTTATACAAGCGCTCTTTCCTTCATTAATTTGGAGGAAAGAGACAAAAAACAAAGAAGTTTGGCTAACCTTTGATGATGGCCCTGCCCCAGAAATTACTCCTTGGATTTTAGCTGTATTAAAAAAAGAAAACGTAAAAGCTACTTTCTTTTTAGTTGGCGAACAAATAGAGCAATATCCTAAACTTGTAGCAGATATAATTAATGAAGGGCACTCGATTGCTAATCACTCCTATTCACATAAAAATGGCTGGCTAACTTCTAAAAAAAAGTACATTGCTGATGTAAAGAAATGTCAGGAATTAATGCCTAAGAATAGCTTATTTCGCCCACCCTACGGGAAAATTACCAAAGCACAAATTTCAGTATTAAAAGCAAAATATAAAATTATTTTATGGGATGTACTCGGCTGGGATTTTCTGCAAAACACAACACCTGAAAAGATAAAAAAAAATATTCTAAACAATACTAAAGCAGGCTCAATAATTGTACTACACAACAATCAAAAAAGCTTTAAGAATCTTCAGCCAATATTAGCAGAAACTATTCAAATTTTAAAAGAAGCGGGATTTAGTTTTTCAGTTACTTGGTAGCAATACAAAAATGATCCAAGCATTCATTATTTGATTCTGAAATTGAATAATCAGTATATACAACTGTATTCACCATTTCTTCATTATCGTCTTGCAAATTTTGTCTATTAAATCTGTTTAATATGTCATAAGGAATCTCCAGCATCCATCTTGGCAACCAATATTGCATATTCAGAATATCAAAGCGAGTAATCTTGCGAACCGATTCTTTATTTTTGTTGTAATAATCCATTACTTTTTCATTACCAAAAACTCCTTTTAGCTCATAATTATCAAATGAGCTTTCTAATATCTCTCCCATTTGCTCAGGAGTATATTCCCTGGTGTGCCAAGGGCTTCTGGTTATTGACATCATTATATTAGGAGTTGTAATAATTGCTTTTCCTCCTGGTTTTAACACCCTATGAATTTCTTGCAAAAATCGCTCATCATCTTTAATGTGTTCAATTACTTGGAAGCTAACTACAAAATCAACACTATTATCTTCTATTTCTTTTAAAGGAGGCACTTCAGTCTGAATAAAAGTAATCTTATTATTGGCTTGTAACTCTTTACTTATGAAAGTTTCGTATTTATCTACTGCAATATAATGTTCAGCTCTTGAGGCTAACTCCGTAATACCAAAGCCCTCTCCTGATCCTACCTCTAACACAGTTCCGCTAATTATTTTTGCTGCTTCTTTATAGGCTATTACATGCCTTTGATAAATAACATTTTCTGATGGATCAAGGTGCGAGCTTCTTTCAGCTGTTTGTAATATTCCCATTTTTTTATTTTGAAGTTGGCAAATGTAAGAAAACTAATCCGCTAGCTCAACAAGTACTGGGCAATGGTCAGAGTGCTTAGCGGCAGGCAAAATTTGTGAGCGTTTTAGCTTTGACAATAAAGGAGTTGAAATCATATTATAGTCAATTCGCCAACCCAAGTTTTTTGCCCTTGCATTTGCACGATAACTCCACCAACTATAATGATGAGGATCTTTATTTAAGTGCCTAAACGAATCAATAAAACCACTATCAATAAATTGACTTACCCACTCTCTTTCTTCAGGTAAAAAACCAGATGAATTTTTATTGACTTTAGGATTATGAATATCAATTGCTTGATGACAAATATTATAATCTCCTGAAATAATTAAGTTTGGAATTGTCTTTTTTAATTCAGTAATATAAGTATGAAATAAAGCTAAAAATTCCATTTTAAATCCCTGTCTTGCATTATTACTTCCTGAGGGAAAATAAACACTCATCACAGAAAAGTTATCATAATCTGCTCTAATTACCCTGCCTTCAAAATCAATTTTTTCAATGCCACAACCATATTCAATATGATTTGGTTGTATTTTAGACAGAATAGCTACTCCGCTATATCCTGGTTTTTCTGCTGAATTGACATAACATTTATAACCAATCTTATTAAATGCTTGTTGATCAAATTGCTCTGGTTTAGCTTTGATTTCCTGCAAACAAACAATATCTGCATCTGTAGCAGAAAGCCATCCATTTAAGTCTTTTTTTAAAGCTGCCCTTATACCATTAATATTATAGGTAAGTATTGTAGGCAATTATTTTAATTTAAGTGTTGTTTGTAAAGCAACCTTATCTTCAATAATTAGGTTTATTAAATAATATCCTGCAGCTAACATATGTACTCGCTCCCATTCAAAGCAATGTGTCATTTCTATATTTTCATAATTAAACTCTGAAGAGTCAGTGCAAACTACCTGATTATCCAAAATACTAACACTCACATTTTTATTTCCTGTAATAACTATGCCGTTATTATCAATCAATTGCATGTATACTATTTTGGTTTCAGCTTTAGCAATAGGGTTAGCTAAAACAGAAAAACAAACTCGTATTTTTTGAGTTTTTTTAGCTTGTTTAGTTGTCGCCTCCCTTCCTGTAATCTTGTACTTTATTGCTTCAACTTCAATATTATATATTTTCAGAACAGATCCCTTATTAACTGTTTTGGCTAACTGTTCATTTTGCTTATTAAGTTTGTAGTTGCGCCAATTAATATCCTTATTAACACTAATTACACTGTCTTTTTCAACAGTGAGCTGTTCGTTTAGCACCAGTAAGGAATCAATATTTGCTATGTATTTTTTTGAAATTGATTTTAGCGTCTCTATTTTTCTTCTTGCTTCTTTCAGATCACTTTTTGTTCGTATCAAATTTCTAATTTCTGCAATTTGCTCTTGTATTAAAGAATCCTTTTCGTGTAATTGTTCATTCAGCTCTCCATATTCATCAAGCAAATCATCATGCTCATCAATAATATCATCTAGTTCGTCCCGCAACATATTTTTTTGCTCTATAAACTGTACTTTCAATTGCATTTGTTGCTCCATCTTGCTTTTTTGCAAGTAAAGTGAGGCAGACAGAATGATAACTATGAATAAAAAAAAGTAAACAATTCTTCTTTTTCCTGTATTAGCAAAAAGTAGTTTTAGTTTATTTAGCATTTTTCTTTTTCTTTGCTGTACTAACTTTTTCTTTTTTTACCTCCTCTTTTTTTTCAGGCTTTCCTTTCTCATCTACATAATTTAGTTTGAGTTCTGAAAGCATTCCGTCTAACATTTTTTCAATGTCTTCTGAGATATTTCCTTTTGTTTTTACTTTTAGCATTTCCATTAAATCAATGGTTTGATTCACGTATTCCAAATTACGATTTACTTGCCCTGTTGGATCGGCAATTTTACCCAAACCTTGCATTGCTGAGGTGTGAAACATGTATATGAGTTGCATAAATAATTGATCGTTCTTTTCCATAGTTTTTTATTTAAAGTTCATCTCAAAGTGTTTCTCCCTTTCTTCCTTCTTCATACCGGAAGTTTCATCCATAAATCTGTTTCTGTCTTCTCGTGTTTTAAAAACCCAAATACAAACCGTATCTCTGCCGTGATAAATCGCTTTTAGTTCATCATCAATATCACAAATTTCTTGGGATATATCTGTTTTGATGCAAATCATTTTATAGCTAATTTTTATTTAAATACTTTTTGTAAAATTTCCGAAATTCTTGCTTTTGGGTTATTTCTGATTTCTTTTTCTTCATTAGCGATCAATAGAAATAATCCATTTATCGCATGATTTGTAATATAATCCTCTAAATCAGGATTTACTTTTTGTGATAATGGTATGGCATTATATCTGTCAGCTAACATATTCCAGTGTTTTGTTAGATCAACTTTAGCTATCGACCGCTTCACAATTGGCTTAAATTTCACATACAACTCATTTGATGTTTGATGTTTCAAATAATTGGTTGCAGCATTATCTTTTCCTTTCAAGATAGATATTGCATCTTTAATGGTCATCTTTTTCACCGCATCAATAAAGACTTTCTTTGCAAACTGTGAGGCATCCTCTGCTGCTGCATTCAAGGTCTTTTCAAATTGAGTGATTTGTGATTGCAAACCAACTTTCACTAAAGTTGTTTTCATTTTTTCTGCATCCTTTGGGAAAGGAATTCTAATTACTAAATTATTGTTAAACCCTCCTTTTTGTGATGCATCAGAAGAAGAATTTGTAGCCCCTACAATCAAAGCTTCTTTTAATCCTTGCGCTACTTCTGATTGTGATAATTCTGAAGAATTA
>DUAO01000007.1:6351-7452 GCA_012960805.1 Flavobacteriales bacterium
CATATCTAGTAGGATCTAGTACTGCTACCCCGACAGTTACCATAAATAAAACCCCACCTTACAGGTGAGGTTTAGTGGGCCCAGTTGGGCTTGAACCAACGACCCCTTGATTATGAGTCAAGTGCTCTAACCAGCTGAGCTATGGGCCCTGCTTAAAAAAGCAATGCAAAACTATCAAAATTGTTCAATAATTTGCAAGTTTGCAGAATGAAAAACATCAAAGCTATTATTTTTGATTTAGGGGCTGTAATCCTTAACATTAACTACCAAAATACGATAGATGAATTTTCAAAATTAGGAGTAAAAAATGCATCTTCTTTTTATTCCAAAAAAGTACAAGCTAATTTATTTAATCAAATTGAAACTGGAGATATAACTACCGAAAAATTTCTTACGAAATTACAAAAAGAAACAAATAATGCCAGTATTAATCAAGTATCAGAAGCTTGGAATTCTATGTTACTGGATTTGCCTGAAAATCGTTTGGCAGTGATACAATATTTAAAAAAGGAGTATTCAATTTACCTGCTCAGCAATACTAATGCTATTCATATTGATGCTTTAAAAAAGAAAATAGGAAATATAAAATGGGAAAAATTCTGTAATTTATTTGACAAAATGTATTTATCGCATAAGGTAGGGTTGCGTAAACCTAATGCTGGTATATTCGAATATATCCTAAGGGAACAAAATTTAAAACCAGAGGAAGTGTTTTTTATTGATGATTCCCCTGAGCACATTGAAGATGCAAATAAGTTAGGGATAAAAACTCATCACTTAAAAAGTGGAGAAGAAATCGCTACTTTATTTCCTGACAGAGCTCAATAAGCACGCCATTAGTATCCTTGGGGTGTAAAAAACAAATTAACTTATTGTCCGCTCCTTTTTTCGGCTTATCATTCAAGGTTCTGATGCCCGCATTTTGCAAACGGTTCATTTCTTTTTCAATATCTTCAACATCAAAAGCAATGTGATGCATACTTTCTCTATTTTTTCCCAAATATTTTGCAATAGGACTGTCCAAGTTTGTTGCGGCCACTAGCTCAATTTTACTTTCTCCTATTTGAAAAAAAGAGGTTACTACTCCTTCTAATTCTACTT
>DUAO01000008.1:0-6813 GCA_012960805.1 Flavobacteriales bacterium
GATTTTGCTGTGCTTGTCCTTTTGGCGTAATAAAATACTTAGCGTTTAACATATTCAATACTGCCATATTTCCTTTTGCAATATGATTTTCAATAAGTTCTTGATAACGCTTTAATTTTGCTCCATGATAACCACCAATTGATTTATGAAAATAAGAAGTACTAGCATCATTAAAAGTACTTACGCTCTGATTAAATACTCTGAAATTAGGGTCTTTATCTCTTAATATCTGTTGATCAGCTTGAGTTGCTTGATATGGCACCTCTACCTTACGTTTTCGTGCAAAATTATCATCATTCAAATATCTTTTGTTTACAGTCCACATATCAGCCATAATTAAAACCCCAACAATTAATATAACATATTTACTACTGAGTTTATTTTTTAAGAACATCCATATTACTCCAAAAGTAAGGTAAATAAAAAGAAAGGAACGCCAAGCATCAGCACTTAAAAGCCCAGCTCTATCCGCTTGTAAGGCATCAATTGGCCATCCACTTTTTGCAAGACTAGCATCTTGAGCTCCAACAAAGTCAAAAAACAATGATGGAATTAATGCAAATAAAAGCGATAAACCACCAACAATATAGAACGCTATTTGTAATGGCTTTTTCCTTTCATTTTGAGATTTATCAGAAATTAAGAACTTATTTAAGGCTACAAAGCCTAAAAGAGGGATAGTAAATTCTGCAATCACTAATATCATGGATACTGCCCTAAACTTATTATATCCAGGGAAATAGTCCAAGAATAAATCAGTAAGTGGCATAAAATGCTTACCCCAAGCTAGCATAATAGATAAGATAGTTGCTAATAATATCCAAACTCTCATTTCTGATTTTACAAATAGTAAACCAAGAATAAATAGGAAAATAACTATTGATCCTGCATAAGTAGGCCCAGAAGTAAATGGCTGATTACCCCAATAAAGAGGTAATTGCTTAATGAGCTGTTTAGCATTTGACGTTTTTTTTCTTAATTCTTGATAAGTTTCAGAATCAGTAGTTAATGCTCCTTGTGAAGCCCCTCCATAAAAATTAGGAATAAGTAGCGTAAAACTTTCAGCAATTCCATAACTCCATGAGGTAGCATAATCTTTATCCAAACCAGAAGTTTTATTATCTAAATTAGTAGTTAATTCCGACTTCCCTCTTGTACTTTCTGCCCCATATTCCATTGTTGTAGCAAGACGAGTCATTGCTGTACCAGAAGCTAATAAAGCCGCTAATACCAACATTCCAGATCGCTTTGCAAAATCAGGAAGATTGTTTGCTTTTAAATCTTTTATAAACTGAACTACACCTATTAAAAGTAATATCAGCACTAAGTAATAAGTAATTTGCAAATGATTCGCATACAATTCCAAGGCCACTGTAAGAGCAGTGAGCACTCCTCCTAACAACATACGCCCTCTGTAAGTATAAAGCACTGCTGCCACTACCATTGGCAGGTAAGCAATAGCCAGTGCTTTTGTCATGTGCCCAGCCATAATGATAATAAAGAAGTAAGAGGAAAATGCAAACGCAATTGCGCCAACTGCAGATAAGCTATAATCGACTTTTAAACTAAGCAATAATAAGTAGAACCCTAACAAATACAAAAATAACAGATTGGCTGGCCTTGGGATTCCTAATGATAAAGCTTTCGACACATATTGAATTAGATTGCCATTCGATCTTGTAGATATTTGATAAGCTGGCATACCGGAGAACATTGAGTTTGTCCAAAGAGCTTCATCTCCAGTAGCTTCACGAAAATCTACAACTTCCTTACTCATCCCTTTATGATGAGTAATATCAGGCATATCCAACATTTTACCTTCTAGAACTGGTGAGAAATAGACAAAAGAGATTCCAACAAATAATAGTATTACTATCAAGTGTGGGCTTAGTTTTTTTAGTTGCTCCATAATTATATTTTATTCTTCAACTTCTTCAAAATCGACATAATCCCCTACTCCATCTGATTTTGTTTGTGTTGAAGGCTTTGTTTTTTTAAGAGTCACCTTTCCTTCCGGTTGAACAGGATTTTGTGGATTTTCATATTGCTGATTGAATTGTCCTTTGAAACGATCTTGCATTTTATTGGTAAACCGTTTTAATAAAATTGGCGCAAATATTCTAGTCAAAAGCTTTAATACATAAGAAATGAAGAAAAACCAAAATAGAAATTTTACTAAGCCTACTAACATATTATTTACTTAAATATAAGTTTCGTTCAGAATATACTTTTTTAAAGTAATCATCCTGTAAATCATCAATAAAATAAATTGCCTCTCCTGTCGATTTCATTTCTGGACCTAATTCTTTGTTTACATTAGGAAATTTATCAAACGAAAACACCGGAACCTTTATTGCATAACCACCTTTGGTAGGGCTAAAGTCAAAATCAGTTATTTTGTTTTCCCCTATCATTACTTTTGCTGCATATTTTACATAAGGTTCATCATAAGCCTTTGCAATAAAGGGTACAGTACGGGATGCTCTTGGATTAGCTTCAATGACATACACCACTTCATCCTTAATGGCAAACTGAATATTAATTAATCCAACCGTTTCCAAAGCAACCGCAATTTTATTGGTAATATCAATCATTTGCTGACGCACATTATCGCTCAAATCAAAAGTTGGCAATACTGCATAAGAGTCTCCTGAATGAACACCACAAGGTTCAATATGTTCCATCATTCCAATAATATATACATTCTTTCCATCACAAATTGCATCAGCTTCTGCCTCAATTGCTTTGTCTAAATAATGGTCTAAAAGCACTTGATTCCCAGGCATATCTTTCAATAAATTAACAATATGATGCTCTAACTCCTCTTCATTAATTACAATCTTCATGCCTTGCCCACCTAAAACATAAGAAGGACGAACTAAAATTGGAAAATTTAAGGTTTTTGAAATTTCAATAGCCTGCTCAGCTGTTTCTGCAACCGCAAATTCTGGGTATGGAATATTATTTTCTTTAAGCAGTTCTGAGAATCTTCCTCTATCTTCAGCAACATCTAGTGCATTGTAAGAAGTTCCCATAATTTTAATTCCGTAACGATCTAGCTTTTCAGCTAACTTAAGAGCTGTTTGTCCTCCTAGCTGCACAATAACTCCTTCAGGTTTTTCATGGAGAATGATATCATAAATATGTTCCCAAAAAACAGGTTCAAAATAGAGTTTATCAGCCGTGTCAAAATCAGTAGAAACCGTTTCAGGATTACAGTTAATCATGATGGATTCATAGCCACATTCTTTTGCTGCTAACACTCCATGCACACAAGAATAATCAAACTCAATTCCTTGTCCAATTCTATTTGGCCCTGAACCTAAAACAATAATCTTTTTCTTGTCACTTGATATGCTTTCATTTTCAGCAAATTGCTTACCATCAACCTCTTTTGGCATTTCAAAGGTAGAGTAATAATAAGGGGTTTTGGCAGTAAATTCAGCTGCACAAGTATCTACTAATTTGTAAACTCTTTTGATATTTTCAATATTACGCTTTTCATACACTTTGCTTTCCAAACATTGAACTAAATAAGCAATTTGTCTGTCAGCATACCCCTTCATTTTTGCTTCCAACAACAAATCCGTTGGGATGGTATCAATAGTATAGTTTTCAATTTCTTTTTCCAACACTACCATTTCTTCAATTTGCTGCAAGAACCAATAATCAATTCTTGTTATTTCATGAATTCTCTTTATTGGAATGCCAATACGAATAGCATCATATACTCTGAAAATGCGATCTCCACTTGCGTGTTTTAGTTCATATAAGATAGTATCCTGGTCTGTTTTCCCTTTCCCATCAGCCCCTAATCCATTACGCCCAATCTCTAAGGATTGACAAGCTTTTTGCAAAGCTTCTTGGAACGAGCGTCCAATAGACATCACCTCACCTACCGATTTCATTTGTAAGCCTAACTCAATGTTAGATCCTTTAAATTTATCAAAGTTCCATCTAGGAATTTTTACCACCACATAATCCAAAGTTGGCTCAAAAAAGGCTGATGTTGATTTTGTAATTTGATTATCCAATTCATCCAAAGTATAACCAATTGCTAATTTACTTGCAATTTTTGCAATAGGATAGCCTGTTGCTTTGGATGCTAATGCAGACGAACGTGACACTCTAGGATTAATCTCAATAGCTATTATATCTTCAGAGGAATCTGGATTTACAGCAAACTGCACATTACAACCCCCAGCAAAATCTCCAATAGAACGCATCATTTTTATTGCCATAGTACGCATTCTTTGGTAAGTAGTGTCTGCCAAAGTCATAGCGGGCGCGATAGTAATTGAATCTCCTGTATGAATCCCCATAGGGTCCAGATTCTCAATATTACAAATGATGATTACATTATCATTATCATCACGCAAAAGCTCCAATTCATATTCTTTCCAGCCTAGTACAGCTTTGTCAATTAGCACCTCATGTATAGGTGAAGCGTGTAATCCTTTGGATAATAGATCTTCAAACTCTTGTTTAGTATGCACAAATGCAGCTCCAGTCCCTCCCAATGTAAAAGAAGGACGAATAACTAGAGGAAATCCTAATTCCTGAGCTGCTTCTTTTCCTTCTAAAAATGATGTTGCAATACGAGCAGGAGCAACAGGAATATCAATTTTTTCCATTAATTCACGGAACTGTTCTCTATCTTCAGTAATATGAATTGCGGCAATATCTACTCCAATAATTTCAACACAATACTTTTCCCAAATTCCTTTTTCATCAACTTCAATACAAAGGTTTAGGGCAGTTTGCCCCCCCATTGTTGGCAATACAGCATCAATATTCCTTTCTTCTAATATTTCAATGATTGATGCGGTAGTTAAGGGTTTTAAATAAATATGATCAGCAACCACTTTATCCGTCATAATAGTAGCAGGATTAGAATTGATTAATGAAACTTCAATCCCTTCTTCACGCAATGATCTTGCTGCTTGAGATCCTGCATAATCAAATTCACAGGCTTGTCCAATTACTATAGGTCCACTACCTATAATTAATACTGATTTTAATGAATTATTTTTTGGCATTTTTTATTTATGAGTATGGCAAATTTACAATTTTTTACTTTTTGTTTTTGTACGGAATTATGAATAGATATTAACAAGAAAAGAATACAAAAAAACCTAAAAAAAAGGTGTTGCAAAAGCAACACCTTTATTATAAATATACATCATTTATTATTTATGACCAATTTCGTCAGAAACTGTTAATCGAGTTCTTCCTTTTGCTCTTCTTCTTGCAATTACTTGTTGTCCATTAGCAGTTGACATGCGATCCATAAAACCGTGTTTATTTTTTCTCTTTCTATTTGATGGTTGAAATGTTCTTTTCGGCATAACTTTATTTCTTTATAATTTCTGGGGTGCAAATATAATAGGTTTTTCTTTTTTTAACCAATATAATATGCAATTATTTTCTTCTATATTTGCTAAAAACTATTAAGCATGGAAAAACTACCAAAAATAGCACAAAAATCACCTTATATAATAGATGAAAAAGCAGGAAGAAGAGCATTTTGCACTTGCGGACTAAGTAGTAAAAATCCTTACTGTGACGGGTCCCATAAAGGAACGGGCTTTTCTCCTAAAATAATTGAACTAGAAGAAGAGAAAAAAGTAGTTTGGTGTGGCTGTAAACGCTCTAAAAAAGGTGCGTTTTGTGATGGTTCACACAAAAATCTTTAATTTACTTTATAGTCAGAATTCTTCAATCTAAATTCTGCTCGTTCTGGTTTGAAGAAAATAACATCCCAAAATCCTTTATAGTAAATATCAGTTGGTATATGTTTTCCATTGACATAATCCATATTCACTGTAATATCCATATCTAAATCCAAAAACCAATTACTGTAAACAAACTTGTATTCCCTATAAATTACTTTGAAATTCTCTTTATCAAAAAAAGACACGATATTTCTAATAAGTGTCTTTTTTTTATTTTTTTCAGATAAATCTTCTTTTGCTCTTATGCTAAATGAATAGCACTCCTTCTCCTTATAAGTTGTTTCTCCAATAATATAATCATAGTATTGTTGCATCTGAATATCAAAAATGGCTAACTTTTTTGATACCCCTCCTTTTGATTGTTCTACCCTATCAGTACCAATAGAAAAACCTACCGTTTTGGCATCTCTCATATTCTGGCTATCATCCTTATTTTTATCTTCTGATATCCTCAAGCTTACATCAATACTATCAGATGGGAAGAAAACCTCATCAAAGGCCTTAGGTGTATAAAACTTATAATTGCCATTTCGCTTAAAGATTTTTCCATTATCAATTATGGTGTCATTTACAATCCATGCTTTATTGCCATCAGAATAATGTGCTCCTACTTTCTTGAGCGTACCAATAGTTTTTCCTTTTTTATCAAATATATTTAGCTCAGACTCATAATTATGAGAGTAAAAACGCAAATGTTTAAAGCCCATATAAAAAGTTGTGTCCTTTTTTACATATCCAATAAAATCTTCTACTGAAAAACCATTATTCTCCTCTGATATCACTACATCATCCAAAAAGATAACCGGCATTAAAGTGTCCTGAGCAAAAAGAAAAGAAGAAAAGAAGATTAAAAAAAGAAAGAAAATTTTGTTCATTGAACAAAGATAAAAAAAGCCGACACCTAAGTGTCGGCTTTAGATTAGTAATTACACATAAGCCGGATTCTGTTCTCCTAAGAGTGCCATCATTTATCTAGGACAATAGTTGCCTATTGCCTCAAGCTACCTACCCCTCAAGAAAAAGCGAGCAGCTCTTAAATCTTGATATACATGGTATTGCACCACATAGAGTTTACCTG
>DUAO01000008.1:6885-7311 GCA_012960805.1 Flavobacteriales bacterium
GGGCGTTACCCATTATGTTGCTCTATGGTGTCCGGACTTTCCTCTTCAATAAATTGAAGCGATAGCATCAGTAATTACTTTAGCAAAAATAAAGAATAGATTTTAGATAATAGACATTTGATGCTGGAGGATTAAATTAATTACTTTTGTGGCTATGAAATTTACGCTATTAAAGAAAGATGAGCATTCCAAAGCTAGATTAGGGGAAATTGAAACGGCACATGGTAAAATTAAGACACCCATCTTTATGCCTGTAGGAACTGCAGGAACCGTAAAAGGAGTGCATCAGCATGAACTTATTGAAGATACTTTAGCGCAAATTATTCTAGGAAACACTTATCATTTATACTTACGACCAGGACTTGATATTATTGAAGGTGCCGGAGGGTTACATAAATTTATGGGTTGGGATAAGCCTTTACTTAC
>DUAO01000009.1 GCA_012960805.1 Flavobacteriales bacterium
AAAGCAATTGACTTAGTAACTTATACTAAAGGAATTTACTTCTTAGAAATCACAACTAATAATGGTGTGGTTAATAAGAAATTAATTCTTCAATAAGAAGTTAGTTAATTCTTAATATTAAGAAGCCCGGGCAATTTGTCCGGGCTTCTTTTTTTAATATATATGATTAATTTCAGTAATGTAATTATATGAGCATAAATGTTTAATTGTTAGAAATTAGCATCTCAATTCAAAATATCTTATTTTTGTAGCAATCAAATTAAATAAGATGAAATTTATAAAAATACTCTTAGCGTTTTCTATTGTGTTTTCTTTTACGATATCAGCAACTGATATTAAAATAACCGATACAGACAATCATTTAACAATCACAGAAAAATCCTTAACAGAATTTACGTTTGTAAATCATCTTTCCGATATACAAACTATGATGGTAAAAACAAAAGATGGTGATTTTGTAAAATTAATTGTTTCAGGATATGGAGAAAATGCTAAGCATGGTAATGCTGAATTGCCAGTACTGGAGGAATTAATTAATGTCCCTATGGGGGCAGAGGTGGTAATTCAAATCTTAAATAAAGAAGAAGAAATCATCTCTTTATCTGATTATGGAATCAATAACCTAGTTTTCCCCTCTCAACCATCAATATCAAAAGGAGAGAATGCTGAAGATGTTCCTTTTTACTTTAATGAGAATTATTATGCTGAAGATGATTTTTATACACATAAATTAATTACTACTGAATATTTAGGCAAAATAAGGGGCCAACAATTAGCTAGAATTTCTGTTGCTCCTTTTCAATATAATCCAGTTACTAATCAGTTGAAAGTAGTGACTAAACTGGAAGTAAGAATTATATTTAAAAACACTAATATTACTTCACATCTTGCTAACAAGCAAAGATATTATTCTGCTGAATTTGAACATTTATTCAAAAGTTGTTTGAATTATTTGCCTATGCAAGAAAAGGATGTAATTACTACTTATCCGGTTAAGTATGTGATTGTTGCTGATCCTGCTTTTCAAACTGCATTACAACCTTTAGTTCAATGGAAAACAAAAAAAGGATTTATGGTAGTTGAAGGATATACAAATGATCCTTTGGTAGGAAATACTGATGTATCTATTCATGCTTATTTAAAAAACATGTATGATAGTGCTACTATTACTAATCCTGCACCAACTTACTTGCTTATTGTAGGGGACAATGCAGAAGTTCCATCATTCAATATGGGAGCACATGTATCTGACATGTATTTTTGTGAGTTTGATGGAGGAGGGGATTTTTATCCTGAAATGTATTACGGAAGGTTTTCAGCAACTACAGTTGCGCAAGTTGAAGCCCAAGTTTATAAAACACTAACTCATGAAAAGTATACATTTTCTGATCCTTCTTTTTTAGATGAAGTTGTTCTTGTTGCTGGGGTGGATGCAAGTATGGCTCCTACTTATGGAAATGGGCAAATTAATTATGGAACGGATTACTATTTTAATGTAGCGCATGGTTTAACTGTTCATAATTATCTGTATGGTTCAGGCACACCAATTACTTCTGAGATGCCAGGGGCTTCTGCAGCAATAATTGCAAATGTAAGTGCTGGTGTTAGTTTTGCAAATTATACTGCTCATTGTGGTGCTTCTGGCTGGTCAGATCCTAGTTTTTCAACTTCTGATGTTCCAGGTTTAGATAATTATGATGAATTTGGCTTTATGGTTGGTAATTGTTGCCAATCCAACATGTTTAATGTTCCTGTTTGCTTTGGTGAGGCTTTGTTAAGGGAAGACAATAAAGGGGCAGTTGGTTATATAGGAGGTTCAAACAATACCTATTGGAATGAAGATTTCTGGTGGGCTGTAGGTAATGGAAGTATATCTGCCAACCCTACTTATGCGGGAACAGGGCTTGCCCTGTATGACTGTTTAATGCATGAAAATGGAGAGCAACAAGCGGATTGGTTTATTACAGCCGGACAGATGATACATGCTGGAAATTTAGCCGTTACTCAGGCGGGTGGTGCCGAGCAATATTATTGGGAAATATATCACTTAATGGGCGATCCTTCCCTTATGCCATATATTGGAGTGCCTACTTTACTTACTGTTTCTCATGGGGCAGCAACTCCTGTTGGCACAACTACTTTTTCAGTTAATACTGAAGAGAATGCATATGTAGCCATTTCAATGAATGGGGTGCTTTTAGACGCACAATTAGCTGATGTTACTGGAATTGTGAATTTAACTTTTCCGGCTATAGCAAATGTAGGGACTGTCGATATTGTAGTTACTAAACAATTCAAACAACCATATCAAGGTATGGTTCAAATTATTTCTCCTAACGGTCCGTATGTAATCTATGCAACAAATACAATTGATGATATTGCAGGAAATAATAACTCTTTGGTTGATTATAATGAGCTAATCAGTATGGATGTTGATGTTCAAAATATAGGCTCAATAAATGCAAATTCAGTTAATGTTACTTTATCAACTACTGATCCAGCAGTTACAGTAATTAATAATTCAGCAGTAATTACTATAATTAATCCATCACAGATTTTAAGTATTCCTACTCCCTTTACTTTCCAAGTTGCAAATAATATAACTGATCAGCATGTAGTGGTATTTAACCTAGACATGATAGATAACCTAAGCAATACTTGGAGCTCAACTATTAATATACTTTTAAATGCTCCGGTATTAGACCATACAACTTTCACTATTGATGACGTAACGTTGGGTAATGGTAATGGAAAATTAGATGCTGGTGAAACCTTAGATTTAGTTGTTGATGTAACAAATATAGGTCATGCTGATATTGCTAACTTAACAGCTACTTTAGGATGTCTTACTTCATATGTTACAGTAAATTCAACAACATCAAATGTTGCAAGTTTAGCGGTAAATGGACAACAAGCTACTATTTTTAATATTAGTATAAATGCAAATACTCCAGTGGGTACATTGGCTCAGTTCCCATTTGATTTAACAGATGGCGTGTATTCTCACAATAATACGTTTAGCCAAACCATAGGTATTATTGATGAAGATTATGAAACAGGAGACTTTACTCAGTATGCTTGGGTTAATGATCCGGTTTTTCCTTGGACAATAGATAATTCAAATGTCTATGAGGGTAATAATTCTTCAAGGTCAGGTGCTGGACTTCCTGATGGTGAAGTTTCACACCTTGATATAAATGTTGATGTTACTGCACCTGGTGATATTTCGTTCTATAAATTTGTTTCATCAGAGCAAGATTATGATTTCTTGCAATTCTATATTGATGGCAATAAACAAGGGGAGTGGTCAGGTATAGATAATGCTTGGAGTTTTGTTTCTTTTCCAGTTACTGTAGGTAATCATGATTTACAGTGGGAATATGATAAAGATGGATCTACTATTGATGGACAGGATTGTGCTTGGTTAGATTATATAGTTTTCCCTCCAATAGATTTAGGACAAACTACCAATATTGATGAAGCAACGTTTAATTTTGAAATTTTCCCTAATCCTACAATGGGTAGCTTTAATATCTTGTTTAATGATAATAAAATTCATACTGTTGAACTATTTGATGTAAACGGAAAAATGATTACTACAATGAATAATCAATCCGAAAATTCTTCATTTAATTTGAAAGAAGTAGCTTCAGGCACTTACACTGTAAAAGTAATGCCAGAGAACATTACTTATCAAATTGTAAAACAGTAATGGGTAAAGCGCTTGGTATTGATTACGGTACAAAGCGCACGGGTATTGCAATTACGGATGCAATGCAAATTATTGCTAGTGGCTTAACTACTGTAGCAACTCATACTCTTGATGATTTTATTTCTAATTTGGTTCAAAAAGAATCCATTGAATGTTTTGTCGTAGGTGATCCTAAGAACTTAGACGGAACAGCTACTGATAGTACTGGTCATGTAAATGGATTTGTCAAAAGAATTAAACAAAAATATCCTGATATACCGATACATCAAATTGATGAACGCTTTACTTCAAAAATTGCAAAACAAAGTATTTTGGCAAGTGGCGCAAAAAAGAAAGTAAGACAGAATAAAGCCTTAGTTGATCAGGTTAGTGCAACTATTATTCTACAAAATTATTTAGACTATAAAGCTTAGAGTTTTTTTTCAAGGTATTCACCCGTTATAGAACGCTTACATTTTATCATATCTTCAGGGGTTCCTTCAAAAACAATTTTACCTCCTTTATCTCCTCCTTCAGGCCCAAGATCAATAATCCAATCAGCACATTTTATTACATCTAAGTTATGTTCAATACACACAATAGAATGTCCTTTCTCAATTAGCGCATAAAAGGAATTTAGTAATTTATTGATATCATGAAAATGTAAACCAGTAGTCGGTTCATCAAAAATAAACAGTGTTTTATCTGTAGTATTTCCTTTACTTAAAAAAGAAGCCAACTTAATCCTTTGCGCCTCACCACCACTTAAAGTATTAGAAGATTGTCCTAATTTTACATAGCTTAAGCCAACATCTTGTAGGTGTTGGAGTTGGCGCGCAATACTATTTCCGTTATTATTTTCAAAAAAATCAATAGCTTCCTCCACCGATAAATTTAATATATCAGCAATATTTTTATCTCCAACTTTTATGTCAAGTACTTCCTTTTTAAAGCGTTTCCCTTTGCAATGCTCACATTTCAAATACACATCAGCCATAAATTGCATTTCTACTGTTATTTCTCCTGCTCCCTTACAATAATCACACCTTCCACCATCTACATTAAAAGAAAAGAAACCAGTTTTGTATTTTCTGGTTTCAGACAAAGGTTGTCCGGCAAATAGTTTTCGAATATCATCATATACTTTTAAATAAGTAGCCGGGTTTGATCTTGATGATTTTCCAATAGGATTTTGATCAATAAATTCTATCTTACTTAGATTACTAGCACTGATATTAACACTCTCATAATTTTTATTATCTGTACTGTAATTGCCAAAATGAGTGTTCAAAGCAGGTTTCAATACGTCCCTTACTAATGTTGATTTCCCTGAGCCACTCATGCCTGTAACTAAGATTAGTCCATTTAATGGAAATTCAACATTTATATTTTTCAAATTATGTTTATTAATACCTGTTATTGAAATTTTATCTTTAATGTTTCTTCTGTTTTTTGGTATAGGAATTTCTAATTCTCCTGAAAGATATTTGGCAGTTAAACTATTTTTGTCCTTGTAAATATTTTTAAGAGGGCCTTGAAAGATGATTTTCCCACCATGAATCCCTGCTCCCGGACCAATGTCAATAATTTGATCAGCCTGTTTCATTATTTCTTCATCATGTTCTACTACAATTACAGTATTGCCTATATTCCTAAGTTCTTTTAAGATTTTGACAAGTCGCTCCGTATCTTTAGAATGCAAACCAATACTTGGTTCATCCAAAATATACATGGTGCCAACTAATGAACTGCCAATAGAAGTAGCAAGATTAATTCTTTGTGATTCCCCCCCTGAAAGGGTGTTGGATTTTCTGTCGAGTGTAAGGTAGCTTAAGCCTACCTCATTTAAATAATGCAATCTGTTGCTTATTTCTTGTATTAGCCTACCCGCAATTTTGCTATCAACATTATTTAGTTTTATTTTCTTGAAGAATAACAATGCTTCACCAACATTCATTCTTACAATGTCTGCAATATTTTTATTGGCTACTTGAACATATAACGCATCTTTTCTTAATCTGGATCCATTACATTCATTACAATTAGTCTTTCCTCTGTAGCGCGCAATAAGCACTCTGTTTTGTATTTTGTATTTTTCGCCTTCTAGTCTCTGAAAGAATTGATATATTCCTTTGCATTTATCTTTTCCGTGCCAAAGAATATTTTTTTCTTCATTAGTTAATTCATGATAAGGCCTGTGTATTGGAAAATCAAATCTTGCAGCTCTAATAATAAATCTATCTTTCCATTTACTAAGCTGTTCACCTCTCCAACAATTCACTACTCCTTGATAAACGGATAAGTTTTTATTAGTAATTACTTTATTACTATCTACCCCTAATATAGAGCCAAAACCTTCACATCTTTTGCAGGCTCCATACGGATTATTAAAGGCAAAAAAATGGGTTGTTGGCTTTTCAAACTGGATTCCATCTAGCTCAAATTTATTAGAGAAATGATGGGTTTTTTCTTTTATTTGAATGCTGCATTCTCCATCCCCTTCAAAAAAAGCAGTTTGTACAGAATCGGCAATTCTTCCTTCAATATCACTCCGGTCAATCATTATACGATCAATTACTACTTGCAAATTATTAGCTAAAACTGTTGTTTCATCTTTTAGTAAGTCTTTTATCTTGGCTATTTCCCCTTGATGAATTACACGAGAAAAACCTTGTTGCTTTAAGGCAAGAAGAAAATTACCTTCATCCGTTCCTTTATAGTTTGCTGAAATAATTACTATTTCATCCTTGTTTTGTTGCATGATAAAGTCAGTCACATCACTTATTTGGTGACGTTCTACTTCTTTCCCTGAAATAGGGGATATGGTTTTTCCAATACGAGCAAAAAGTAGTTTTAAATAATCGTATATTTCAGTGCTTGTTCCAATAGTTGATCTGGGATTATTGGTAATTGTTTTTTGTTCAATGGCAATAGCAGGGCAGATGCCAAGTATCTCATCTACTTCAGGTTTTTGTAATTTACCAAGGAATTGTCTGGCGTATGATGAGAGACTTTCAATATAGCGTCTTTGTCCTTCAGCAAACAAAGTATCAAAGGCTAATGACGACTTCCCACTTCCTGACACCCCAGAAATAACAATTAGATGGTCTTTTGGGAGATTAATTGAGATGTTTTTAAGGTTGTGTACGCGCGCGCCGGTAATCTCAATAATATCAGTAGCATTATTTGTTTTTTTAGCACTCATTTTTAGCAGAATTCGCAAAGTTAAGCAATAAGATTTGGATAATTAAAAATGTTTCCCTATATTTGTCATTACAATTATTCAATTAATTAACCAACACAAAATACGCTTATATAAAAACATTTACTTTAACTTTTTATTAACTAAAAACTAAGTATATGTTAAATAGCGTTCTTTCCGACCAAGAATTAGTAAAAAATTATTTAAATGGTGATAATGTATCATTTGAAATTTTATTGACTCGTCATAAAAGTAGAATTTTTGCTTTTATTATGTCAA
>DUAO01000010.1 GCA_012960805.1 Flavobacteriales bacterium
GTATAAATATGATTTGGAGTACGGTTCAGCTGAGGTTGAGGTGCATAAATCGGACATACAAAAAGGTTGGAATGTATTAGTTCATGATGACTTGTTAGCCACTGGCGGTACCGCTTGTGCAGCAGCAGAACTTATTTCTCAGTTAGATGCAAAAGTGGCTGGCTTTGCCTTTGTTATTAGTTTGGATTTTTTGCAAGGAAATAAGAGGTTAGCGAAATATTCAAAGAATATAATAAGTTTAAAAAATTATTAAATGGATTTTACAATTACCGAAAATCAAAACATGATTGCTGATATGATTCAGCAATTTGGAAAACAAAATATCACTCCTTTTGTGCGTGAGTGGGACGATACTCAAACCTTCCCGGTTCAGGTATTTAAAAAATTAGGAGAATTAGGATTGATGGGCGTATTGGTCCCTACTGAATATGGAGGTTCAGGCTTTAGCTATACTGAATACGTAACAGCTATTGAACAGCTTTCTATTTTAGATCCATCTATTGGGCTTTCTATGGCAGCTCATAATTCCTTATGTACAGGTCATATTTTGCAATTTGGAAATGAGGATCAAAAGAAAAAATGGTTGCCAAAATTAGTAACTGCTGAGTGGATTGGCGCTTGGGGATTAACCGAACACAATTCAGGTTCTGATGCAGCAGGAATGTCAACTACTGCTGTAAAAGATGGGGATGATTGGGTGCTAAATGGAGCCAAGAATTTTATTACACACGCTATTTCAGGAAATGTAGCTGTAGTTATTGTGCGAACAGGTTCAAAAGGAGATTCTCATGCTATGACAACTTTTGTAGTTGAAAAAGGAACTCCAGGCTTTACTTCAGGAAAGAAAGAAGATAAGTTAGGAATGCGCGCTTCAGAAACGGCTGAGCTTATTTTTGATAATTGCCGTATACCTGAAGAAAATATATTAGGAGAAGTTGGGGATGGATTTATTCAAGCAATGAAGGTGTTGGATGGCGGAAGAATATCTATTGCTGCTTTATCTTTAGGGATTGCAAAAGGAGCTTATATTGCAGCTAAACAATACGCAAAGGAGCGTGAGCAATTTGGAAAACCAATTGCACATTTTCAAGCTATTGCCTTTAAATTGGCTGATATGGCAACTGAGATTGAAGCTTCAGAATTGCTTATTTATAGTGCTGCTGATAAAAAGAACAAAGGAGAACGAATGACTTTGGAGGGAGCAATGGCAAAATATTATTCGTCAGAAGTGGCTGTTAAAATAGCGAATGATGCCGTTCAGGTACTAGGCGGATATGGCTATACTAAGGATTTCCCGGTGGAGCGGTTTTATCGAGATTCTAAATTATGTACTATTGGTGAAGGAACTTCAGAAATGCAAAAATTAGTAATTGCCAAACAAATTACAGGATAATGTTTGTTTGTTGTCAAGATATTTATATTTTTGCAGCCCAAATTTAAAAAGAAATATGTTAGTAATACCAGTAAAAGACGGAGAGAATATTGATAGAGCGCTTAAGCGTTTTAAAAGAAAATTCTTAAAAACAGGAACTTTAAAGAGATTAAGAGCCAACAAACAATATATTAAGCCATCAGAAAGATTGCGTATTAAAAAGCAAAAAGCTGTTTATTCTGAAGCTCTTTTGAGAGAGATGGAATAAAAAAATATTTTATAATAATTAAAGCCTTTTTATTTGTAATTTCGTTACAAGTTTAAAGGTTTTTTTTATGTTCAAAAATGAGTTTACACAATATATAGCTGCTGAAAAAAGATTTTCTGAACATACCATAAAATCGTATCTAACCGATTTAAATCAATTTACTATTTATATTGGTGCTGAGTTTGAAATCCATGAGAATGTAAATGATATAAATTTCCAGATTATCAGAAGCTGGATTGCTTCAATGTTAGAAAAAGGGATCAGTCCAAGGTCGGTAAATCGAAAAATATCGACACTTAAAACCTACTTTAAGTTTCTGTTAAGAAATGAATTCTTGCAGGAAAGCCCTATGCTGAAAGTTGTGGCTCCTAAATCCAAAAAACGCTTACCTGTTTTTATTGAAGAAGATCAAATGGAGTCTTTATTAACTGAAGTAGTTTTTGAAGATGGTTTTACTGGACAGAGAAATAAACTTATTATTGAACTTTTTTATGTTACTGGGATTCGCCTTTCAGAACTTATAAATATAAAAATAAAGGATATTGACTTTCAAAATCAATTGATTAAGGTTTTAGGAAAAAGAAATAAAGAGCGTCTTATTCCGCTTTCAGCTAGTATGATTCAGCTATTGAAAAGTTTTATTGAAGAAAATCAAATTAATCATTTTCTTTTTTCTAATTTGGACGGGAATCAATTGTATACTAAAATGGTATACCGTATCGTTAATAAATATATCGGTAAAATTAGCAGTGTGAATAATAAGAGCCCACATATATTAAGGCATACCTTTGCAACGCATATGTTGAATAATGGAGCTGATATTAATGCAATAAAAGAATTATTGGGGCATGCAAACTTGAGCGCGACACAAGTGTATACTCATAATACAATAGAAAAATTAAAAACTGTTTATAAACAAGCTCATCCCAGAGCATAAAAATAATTTATTATGAATATTCAAATCCAAAGTGTACATTTTGCGGCAGACAAACAATTAAAAGACTTTATAAATAAAAAAGTTGAAAAGTTAATTTCTATTGATGATACTATGATTAATGCGGATATATATTTGAAAGTTGATAAACCAGAATCTCATGACAATAAAATTGCTGAAATAAAACTTCATTCTACTGCATCTAAATATTTTGCTAAAAAACAAGCTAATTCTTTTGAAGAATCCATTGATTTAGCGTCTCAAGCTTTGAAAAAACAAATCCTAAAAAACAAGTAAAAATAAGCCTAAAAATCTTCTTGTTTTAAATATTTTAAAAAAACTATTCTTTTTGATTGCTGGTATTAAAAACTTTAATAAATTTGCAGCCCATTTGTAAAGGGGGATAGTTCATTTTATGATAGGCATTAATTTAATATAAGCCGATATAGCTCAGTTGGCTAGAGCAGCTGATTTGTAATCAGCAGGTCGTGGGTTCGAGTCCCTCTATCGGCTCTTATTTTAAGGGGGGATACTCAAGCGGTCAACGAGGGCAGACTGTAAATCTGCTGGCTACGCCTTCACAGGTTCGAATCCTGTTCCCCCCACATAAATTAATGAGATTGCGAGAGTAGCTCAGCTGGTAGAGCGTCAGCCTTCCAAGCTGAGGGTCGCGGGTTCGATTCCCGTCTCTCGCTCTTTATTTCTTGCCGGTGTAGCTCAGGGGTAGAGCGTTTCCTTGGTAAGGAAGAGGTCACGGGTTCAATTCCCGTCATTGGCTCTAAACTAAAAGGAAAGAAAAAAGAAGTAGTAGTAAAATAAAAAGTAGAATTTATAACTAAATTATTAATAACTAAATTTAACAAAAATGGCAAAAGAAAATTTTAAGCGTACCAAGCCACACTTGAATATTGGTACAATTGGTCATGTTGACCATGGGAAAACAACTTTAACAGCTGCAATTACAAAAGTATTAGCTGAGATAAATGGTACAGAAGTTCGTGATTTTGCATCTATTGATAATGCTCCTGAAGAAAAAGAAAGAGGTATTACAATTAATACATCTCATGTAGAATATGAAACAGAGAATAGACATTATGCTCACGTAGATTGTCCAGGTCACGCGGATTACGTAAAAAACATGGTAACTGGTGCTGCACAGATGGATGGTGCAATTTTAGTTTGTGCTGCAACTGATGGTCCTATGCCTCAAACAAGAGAACACATCTTACTTGCCAGACAAGTAGGGGTTCCTAGTCTTGTAGTGTTTTTAAACAAAGCAGATATGGTAGATGATGAAGAGTTAATGGAATTAGTTGAAATGGAGACTAGAGAATTATTATCTTTCTATGATTATGATGGTGATAATACTCCTATAATTACTGGATCTGCTTTAGGTGGATTGAATGGTGATGCAGAATGGACTCCAAAAATTATAGAATTAATGGCTGCTGTTGATGCTTATATTCCAGAGCCAGTAAGAGAAAATGAAAAGCCTTTCTTAATGCCAGTTGAAGATGTATTTACAATTACAGGTAGAGGTACTGTAGCTACTGGTAGAATTGAGACTGGTGTTGCAAATACTGGTGATACTGTAGATATTATTGGTATGGGAGCTGAGAAATTAAGCTCTACAGTTACTGGTGTTGAGATGTTTAGAAAGATATTAGATAGAGGTGAGGCTGGTGATAATGTTGGTATTTTATTGAGAGGTATTGAGAAAACAGATATCAAAAGAGGAATGGTGATTTGTAAACCAGGATCTGTTAAACCACATGCTAAGTTTGAAGCTGAGGTATATATTTTGAAGAAAGAAGAGGGGGGTAGACATACTCCTTTTCATAATAAATATCGTCCACAGTTTTATATCAGAACAACTGATGTGACAGGTGAGATATTTTTACCTACTGGAACTGAGATGGTAATGCCTGGTGATAACTTAACTATTACTGTAGAGTTAATTGCTGGCGTTGCAATGAGTGAAGGATTAAGGTTCGCAATCCGAGAGGGTGGTAGAACTGTTGGAGCTGGACAAATTACTAAGTTACTTTAAAGTTAACCAATAAGTTTGACAGTAAAGGAATAGTGATTTTTAGTATTCCTTTACTGTATAAACGGGTGTAGCTCAATTGGTAGAGTAGTAGTCTCCAAAACTATTGGCTGGGAGTTCGAGTCTCTCCACCCGTGCGATAAAAGAATTAAGAAAATGGCAAATAAAGGAACATATATTAAGGAGTCGTATGATGAGTTAATGAATAAAGTGAGTTGGCCAAGTTGGTCAGAATTACAAAGCAGTTCAATTGTTGTTGCAATTGCATCAGCGATAATTGCTTTAATTATTTATGTGATGGATTCAGCATTTAGTAATGTTATGAATTTGTTTTATAGTTTCTTTTCATAATTAAGGGATGGAGCAAGAAATAGAAAATATGAAATGGTATGTTCTCAGGGTGATGGGAGGTAAGGAGAGAAAGACTGTTTCTTTTATCGAAAAAGAAATTGATCGATTAGGGATGCAGGATTTTGTTGCTCAAATACTAATACCAACTGAAAAAGTTTATCAGATTAGAAATGGTAAAAAAGTAAGTAAAGAGAAAAATTTCTTCCCCGGCTATGTTCTGGTAGAAGCTAATTTGAAGGGTGAGATTCCACATATCTTAAAGAACGTTACTAATGTTTTAGGATTTTTGGGAGCCACTAAAGGAGGCGTTCCTGTACCTATGAGAAAGAGTGAGATTAATAAAATTCTAGGTAAAGTTGATGAAATGGCTCTTATTGATGAAAATATTAGTATTCCTTTTGTAGTTGGAGAAACGGTTAAGGTAATCGATGGACCGTTTAATAGTTTTAATGCTGAGATTGAAGATATTGATGAACAAAAGAAGAAGTTAAAATTAATGGTAAAAATATTTGGGAGAAAAACCCCTTTAGAGTTAAATTTTATGCAAATAGAAAAAATATAATAAAATGGCAAAAGAAATTTCAGCACTTATTAAATTGCAGATTAAAGGAGGGGCTGCAAATCCAGCACCACCAATTGGTCCCGCATTAGGAGCGAAGGGTGTGAATATCATGGAATTCTGCAAGCAATTTAATGCAAGAACTCAGGATAAATCAGGGAGTATTGTTCCTGTGGTTATTACTGTATTCGCAGATAAATCATTTGAATTTATCATTAAAACCGCTCCTGCTGCCGCACAGCTCTTAGCTGCTGCTAAAAAGAAAAGTGGATCAGGTGAGCCTAATAAACTAAAGATTGCTACAGTTAATTGGGATCAAGTAAAGGCAATTGCAGAAGATAAAATGACAGATTTAAATGCTTTTAAAGTAGAATCAGCAATGAAGATGGTAGCGGGAACTGCAAGAAGTATGGGGGTAATTGTTAAAGGAGATTTTCCTTCATAAATAATATAAAATAGTTAAACTTATGGCAACTAGTAAAAATAGAAAAAGTGCTTTAGAGAATGTTGATTTAAATAAATCATACAATTTAGATGAATCTTCAGCAATTGTGAAAGAAAATGCAAAAGCTAAATTTGACGAATCTATAGAATTAGCTGTAAGATTAGGAGTTGATCCTAGGCAAGCTAATCAAATGGTAAGAGGTGTTGCTTCTTTACCACATGGAACGGGTAAAAATTTAAAAGTATTAGCTTTAGTAACTGCAGATAAAGAAATAGAGGCAAAAGAAGCAGGTGCTGATTATGCAGGTTTAGATGAGTACATTGAAAAAATTAAAGGAGGCTGGACTGATATTGATGTAATTGTCACTATGCCTTCATTAATGGGTAAAATTGGCGCTTTAGGTAAAGTATTAGGTCCAAGAGGATTAATGCCAAACCCAAAATCAGGAACAGTAACCATGGATATTGCAAAGGCAGTATCTGATGTTAAGAAAGGAAAAATAGATTTTAAAGTAGAAAATAATGGAATAATTCATGTTTCTGTTGGTAAAGTATCTTTTGATTCAAATAAGATTGCTGAAAATGCTAACGAATTACTTCAAACTATTATTAAATTAAAGCCTTCTGCATCTAAAGGGACTTATATGAAAAGTATTTTTATGTCTAGTACTATGGGATTAGGTATTCAGGTTGACGCCAACTCATTAGTTGAATAAATTAAGAAAAGCGTAAAGAAATGAATAAACAAGAAAAAAATCAATTGATTGAGGTCCTTGATGGGATGCTTAATGAAAATAAGAACTTTTATCTAGCAGATATATCTGGTTTAACTGCTGAAGAAAATAGTGCTTTAAGAAGACTATGTTATAAAAGAGAGGTTTCTTTACAAGTTGTAAAAAACACTCTTTTAAAGAAAGCTTTTGAAAAGAATACAACTGACTTTAGTGAATTGTATGACGTATTAGTTGGCAATACTTCAATTATGCAAGCTGAAGCGGCTAACGGTCCTGCAAAAGTGATTAAAGAATTTAGAACAAAGAATGAGAAGCCAATTTTAAAAGCGGCTTATCTTGAAGAGTCACTTTATATTGGAGATGAGAATTTAGCAGCTCTTTCAGACCTTAAGTCTAAAGATGAATTAATAGGTGATATTATCACATTATTACAATCTCCAGCGAAGAATGTTATCTTGGCTTTACAGTCAGGTGGCAACAAACTTTCAGGAATTGTAAAAACTTTACAAGAAAAAACTTTATAAAAAAAGAAATGCTTCCAACATTTAAAATAAATAAATAATTTAAAAACAAATAAAAATGGCAGATTTAAAAAAATTCGCAGAAGAATTAGTTAACTTATCAGTAAAAGATGTTAACGAATTAGCTACTATACTTAAAGATGAGTATAGCATTGAGCCGGCAGCAGCGGCAGCAGCAGGACCAGCAGCAGGTGGTGGTCAAGCAGCAGAAGCGAGTGAAGAGCAAACAGAATTTGATGTTATCTTGAAAGAAGCAGGCGCTACTAAATTACAAGTTGTTAAAGCTGTAAAAGAATTAACAGGTTTAGGGCTTAAAGAAGCAAAGGATATTGTTGATAGCGCTCCTAAAGCAGTTAAAGAAGGAGTTAGTAAGGCTGAGGCTGAAGGAATTCAGAAAGCATTAGAAGAAGCTGGAGCTGTAGTTGAGCTTAAGTAGTTTCTTTAGATGTTAAAGGTTTAAATCTTATGAAGCATTAAGATTTAACCCCTTACGTTTTTTACTGAATCCCTTTTTTCTCATCTAAAACTTACTACCTTGGCAACACAAAACAACACTCAAAGAATTAATTTTGCATCCATTAAAAAAACGGTTGATTTTCCGGATTTTTTAGATGTTCAGCTTCAAAGTTTCCAATCTTTTTTTCAAATAGGCACTACCTTAGAAGAAAGAAGAAATGAAAAGCTTTACAAAGCATTTGAAGAACTTTTCCCAATTACAGATTCAAGAAACAATTTTGTTCTTGAATTTATTGATTATACAATTGATCCTCCAAGATATTCTATTGAAGAATGTATTAATAGAGGACTTACTTTTAAAGTGCCATTAAAGGTAAAAATAAAGTTATATTGTACTGATCCTGATCATGAGGAATTTGAAACTATCGTTCAGGATGTTTATTTCGGAAATATTCCGTTTATGACACCTAAAGGTAGTTTTGTGATTAATGGAGCTGAACGAGTTATTGTTTCTCAATTACACAGATCTCCAGGTGTATTCTTTGGACAAAGTTTCCATTCCAATGGAACAAAATTATATTCAGCAAGGGTAATTCCTTTTAAAGGTTCTTGGATTGAGTTTACTACAGATATAAACAATGTAATGTATGCTTACATTGACAGAAAGAAAAAATTACCAGTTACTACTTTATTAAGAGCTATCGGTTACGAAAGCGACAGAGATATTCTTGAAATTTTTAATCTTGCTGATGAGGTGAAAGTTTCTAAAAGTGGATTAAAAAGAGTTATAGGAAGAAAATTAGCTGCCAGAGTATTAAAGTCTTGGGTTGATGATTTTGTGGATGAAGATACTGGTGAATTAGTACCAATTGAAAGAAATGAAGTCATTCTTGAAAGAGATACTATTATTGAGAAATCACATATTGATGATATTTTGAATTCCGAGATTGAAACGATTTTATTGCATAAAGATGATGGAAATGCATCTGACCATGCTTTAGTATATAATACTTTACAAAAAGATCCAACTAACTCTGAAGTTGAGGCAGTAAGACATATTTATAGACAATTGAGAAGTGCTGAGGCGCCGGATGATGAAACGGCAAGAGGAATTATTGATAAATTATTTTTTTCTGATCAGAGATATAGCTTAGGTCATGTAGGGAGATTCAGAATTAATTCAAGATTAAAACTCGATATTCCTGAAGATAAAATGGTGTTAACTAATGCAGATATTGTATCTATTATTAGTAATCTTATCTCATTAGTTAACTCAAAAGGGGATGTGGATGATATTGATCACTTGAGCAATAGAAGAATTAGAACGGTAGGTGAGCAACTTTCAAACCAATTTGCTGTTGGATTGAGTAGAATGGCAAGAACTATTCGTGAAAGAATGAATGTTAGAGATAATGAAGTGTTTACCCCTATTGACTTGATTAATGCAAAGACTTTGTCTGCAGTAATTAATTCATTCTTTGGAACTTCACAATTATCTCAGTTCATGGATCAAACTAATCCGCTTGCAGAGGTAACACACAAAAGAAGAATTTCTGCACTTGGGCCTGGTGGTTTAACAAGAGAAAGAGCAGGTTTTGAGGTGCGTGATGTTCATTATACTCACTACGGAAGACTTTGTCCTATTGAAACTCCTGAGGGGCCAAATATTGGACTGATATCATCTTTAGCTGTTTTTGCTAAGATTAATAGTTTAGGGTTTATTGAAACTCCCTATAGAAATGTTGTAGAAGGAAAAATTGACATTTCAAAGGCGCCTGTTTATAAAACTGCAGAAGAGGAAGAACAAGAGATTATTGCACAAGCTAATGCACCTCTCACTGAAGACGGATCGTTTGTAAATGATAGAATTCAGTCGAGAAGTGAGGCTGATTATTTAATTGCTGAGCCTAAGAATGTAACTTTAATGGATGTAGCGCCAAATCAGATTGCATCTATTGCAGCATCATTAATTCCTTTCTTGGAACATGATGATGCCAACAGAGCGCTGATGGGGTCGAACATGATGCGTCAAGCGGTGCCTTTGTTAAGAACGGATGCGCCTATTGTTGGTACAGGAATTGAACCTTATGTTGCTCGTGATTCTAGAACCATGATTAATGCAGAGGGTATAGGTAAAGTGACTTATGTTGATGCAAATACAATAAAAGTAAAATACACTAAAACTGAGGATGAAAAATTAGTAAGCTTTGATAAGGACGAAAAAACATATAGCTTAACTAAGTTCCAAAAAACGAATCAGAGAACGTGTATTAATATCCAGCCAATTGTTAGAGCTGGAGATAAAGTAACTAAAGGACAGGTGTTATGTGATGGTTATGCAACTGAAAATGGTGAATTAGCGATTGGTTGTAACTTGAAAGTCGCCTTCATGCCTTGGAAAGGATATAACTTTGAGGATGCAATTATCTTATCAGAAAGAGTGGTTAGAGAAGATTTATTCACTTCATTACATATTGAAGAGCACACCTCTAATGTTAGAGAAACAAAAAGGGGGGCTGAGGAATTAACAGCTGATATCCCTAATATTTCAGAAACAGCTACTAAAGATTTAGATGAATATGGCATGGTAAGAGTTGGCGCTCATGTTAAAACAGGGGATATTCTTATTGGTAAAATTACTCCTAAAGGAGAGTCAGATCCTACTCCAGAAGAAAAATTATTAAGAGCTATCTTTGGCGAAAAGGCAGGGGATGTAAAAGATGCGTCATTAAAAACTAAACCTTCTAATCAAGGGGTAATTATTGGTAAATCATTATTCTTAAAAACCATAAAAGATAAAAAAAGTAAATTAGATGATAAGGAAGAACTAGAGCGTTTAGATGTTATTTTTGAAAAAGAAGCTTCTGTACTTAAAAATATTTTAGCTGCTAAACTTTATCAAATCATTGGAGGTAAGGCTTCAAAAGGGGTTCAGAATATTTTAGGAGAAGAAGTAATTCCTAAAAGCGAGAAATTTACTAAGAAAATGTTATTAGCAGTTGATTTTACTTTAGTTGATCCTTATAAATGGACAGGAAGTCAACCAAACAATATTTTAGTAAATAGAACGATTGAAAATTACCTTAGAATGTATAATGACATCTATGGTGAATATAGAAGGAAGCGTTTTGCAATTACAATTGGTGATGAATTGCCGAATGGCGTTTTGCAATTAGCAAAAGTTCAGATTGCTCAGAAAAGAAAAGTTAAGGTTGGTGATAAGTTAGCAGGTCGTCATGGTAATAAAGGTATTGTGTCTCGTATTGTAAAAGATGAGGATATGCCTTTCTTAGAAGATGGAACTCCAGTTGATATTATTTTAAATCCGTTAGGAGTACCTTCAAGAATGAATCTTGGACAGATTTATGAAACCATCTTAGGTTGGGCAGGACAAGAATTAGGTAAAAAATACTTTACTCCTGTATTTGATGGAGCAAGTTTGGATCAAATTAATATTGAAACTGATGAAGCCGGATTACCAAGACTAGGTCAAACTTATCTTTATGACGGGGGAACAGGTGAGCGTTTTGAGCAAACAGCCACAGTTGGCATCATATATATGCTTAAATTAGGCCACTTAATTGACGATAAGATGCACGCTCGTTCTATCGGGCCATACTCCTTAATTACACAACAGCCACTTGGAGGTAAGGCTCAGAATGGAGGGCAAAGACTTGGAGAGATGGAGGTTTGGGCACTAGAAGGATATGGTGCTGCTAATATCCTACAAGAGATGCTTACTTTGAAATCGGATGATGTGATTGGTAGAGCTCAAGCATTTGAGGCAATAGTAAAAGGAAAAGAATTGCCAGAACCAGGAATTCCAGAATCATTTAATGTATTACTACATGAATTGAACGGCTTAGGACTTAAAGTTTCATTTGAATAATAATATTAATTATGCGAAATAATAAAAATAATAAACAAACTCAGGATATCAATACTATCAAAATTAGTTTAACATCTCCTGAAGATATTTTAACAAAATCATTTGGTGAGGTTACAAAACCAGAAACGATTAACTATAGAACGTATAAGCCAGAAAGTGGTGGATTATTCTGTGAAAGAGTTTTTGGTCCTACCAAAGATTTTGAATGCTATTGTGGAAAATATAAAAGAATCCGTTATAGAGGTATTGTATGTGATAGATGTGGTGTTGAAGTAACTGAAAAAAAAGTAAGAAGAGAGCGCATAGGACATATTAGTTTAGTTGTTCCCGTAGCTCACATTTGGTACTTCCGTACTTTACCTAACAAAATTGGTTATTTATTAGGGTTACCTTCTAAGAAATTAGACATGATTATTTACTATGAACGATTTGTAGTAATTAATATAGGTGAAGGCGCTGTAAATACTGAAGGTGAAGCTGTAAAATATTTAGATTTTCTTACTGAAGAAGAGTATTTGGATATTTTGGATGCTCAGCCATTAGAGAATCAGTACTTAAGCGATGATGATCCTAAGAAATTTGTTGCAAAAATGGGAGCTGAGGCTATTCATGATTTGTTAGCAAAATTAAACTTAGCTGATTTATCATATCAATTGAGAGATCAGGCAGCCAATGAAACTTCACAACAAAGAAAAACAGAGGCTTTAAAGCGTTTAAAAGTTGTTGAGTCTATGCGTGAAGGACAGTTGCATACTGAGAATAATCCTGAGTGGATGATAGTTAAAGTTATTTCTGTAATTCCGCCAGAATTAAGACCTTTAGTTCCTTTGGATGGCGGACGTTTTGCTACTTCTGATTTGAATGATTTATACAGGAGAGTAATTATCAGAAACAACAGATTGAAAAGATTAATGGAAATTAATGCTCCTGAAATTATCTTGAGAAATGAGAAAAGAATGTTGCAGGAAGCTGTAGATGCACTTTTTGATAATTCAAGAAAATCATCAGCCGTAAAAGCAGATGGTAAAAGAGCTTTAAAATCTTTATCAGATTCTTTAAAAGGAAAACAAGGTAGATTTCGTCAGAATTTATTGGGTAAAAGGGTAGATTATTCTGCTCGTTCGGTAATTATTGTAGGACCAGAATTGAAATTACACGAATGTGGATTACCTAAAGATATGGCTGCTGAATTATATAAGCCATTTATCATTAGAAAACTGACCGAAAGAGGTATTGTAAAAACAGTAAAAGCTGCTAAAAAAATTATTGACAGCAAAGAGCCTGTCGTTTGGGATATCTTAGAAAATGTGATGCATGGACATCCAGTTTTATTAAACAGAGCGCCTACACTTCATAGATTAGGTATTCAGGCCTTCCAACCTAAACTGATTGAAGGGAAAGCAATTCAATTACATCCATTAGCTTGTGCGGCTTTTAATGCCGATTTTGATGGAGATCAAATGGCAGTTCACTTACCTTTAGGTGCTCCTGCAATTTTGGAAGCTCAAGTATTAATGTTAGCTTCACACAATATTTTGAATCCAGCAAATGGTGCTCCTATTACTGTTCCTTCACAGGATATGGTACTTGGTTTATATTACATGACTAAGGAAAAAAGAACAACGGATCAGGAAAAAGTAAAAGGAGAAGGAATGACTTTCTATGCATTAGAAGAGGTGAAGATTGCTTACAATGAAAAGCAAGTTGACTTACATGCAATGATTAAAGTAAGGGTTAATGATACTAAAGGAAAAAATGCTTTAATTGAAACAACTGTTGGGAGAGTTTTGTTTAATGAATTTGTTCCTGAACAAGTAGAGTTTGTAAATGAATTACTTACTAAAAAAGCATTGAGAGATATTATTGGGAATATACTTGAAAAATGCGGTGTAGCGCGTACTGTTCATTTCTTAGATGCAATTAAAACGATCGGATTTAATATGGCATTTAAAGGTGGATTGTCATTTAACCTTGGCGATGTAATTGTTCCTGAAGAAAAAGAAGGTTTAATTACTGATGCTAATAAAAAAGTAGCTGAAATTAAAGTGAACTATGAAATGGGCTTTATCACTAATAATGAAAGATATAATCAAGTAATTGATATTTGGACAACAACTAATGCACGATTAACAGATATTGTTATGAGAAATATTAGTTCTGACAAACAAGGATTTAATTCTGTATATATGATGCTTGATTCTGGAGCAAGAGGTTCTAAGGAACAAATTCGTCAGTTATCTGGCATGAGAGGGTTAATGGCTAAGCCTAAAAAGTCAGGTGCTCACGGAGAATCAATTATCGAAAATCCGATTACAACTAATTTCAGAGAGGGTTTATCTATTTTAGAATACTTTATCTCTACTCACGGGGCCAGAAAAGGACTTGCAGATACAGCACTTAAAACGGCTGACGCTGGTTACTTAACAAGAAGATTAGTTGATGTTGCGCAGGATGTTATTGTTACTGAAGAGGATTGTGATACATTAAGAGGACTAGAAATTTTTGCGCTAAAAAATAATGATGATATTATTGAAGTATTATCTGAACGAATTTCAGGTAGAGTAAGTTTACATGATGTGTATCATCCTAAAACTGAAAAGTTAATAATTGCTTCAAGCAATATGATTACCGATACAATCGCAAAAGAGATTGATGCTGCAGGTATTGAAATGGTTGAAGTGCGTTCTGCATTAACTTGTAGTACGCGTAGAGGTATTTGCATTAAATGTTACGGTAAATCATTATCGACTAACAGAATGGCGCAAGTAGGTGAGCCAGTTGGCGTAATTGCTGCTCAATCAGTTGGAGAGCCAGGCACACAACTTACACTTAGAACTTTCCATGTTGGAGGTACTGCATCTAGATCAGAGGTAGATTCATCTATTGTAATTAAGAAAGATGGTAGATTAGAAATTGAAGACTTGAAGACAGTTAAGACCACTAATAAAGGTGGAGAGAAAGTTGAAATTGTAATTAGTAGAGCAGCTGAAACAAGAGTGATTGATGATAAGAATGGAGTTATCCTTTCTACAACAATTGTACCTTATGGCTCCACAATCTTCATTAAAGAAGGTGAAGTTAAGAAAGGAGACAAGATTTGTGAGTGGGATCCGTATAATGCTGTAATTGTATCAGAAATTGCTGGTAAGGTTGAATTCAATGACATTAATGAAGGCGTTTCTTACCGTACTGAATCTGATGAACAAACTGGACACCAGGAAAAAGTAATTATAGATAGTAGAAATAGAAAACTCTCTCCATCTATTACTATTGGTGATAAAAATTATAGTGTACCTGTAGGTTCGCATTTAGCTGTTAATGATGCGGATAAAATTAAATCGGGTGCTATTTTAGCTAAGATTCCAAGGTCAGCAGGTTCATCTGGGGATATTACAGGGGGTCTTCCAAGAGTAACGGAAATGTTTGAAGCAAGAAATCCTTCTAATCCTGCAATAGTTTCTGAAATTGATGGTTCGGTTGCACTTGGAAAAATAAAAAGAGGAAACAAAGAGGTGATTATTACTTCTAAAAATGGGGAAACCAAAAAATACTTAATCAAATTAGCTAAGCACATTTTAGTACAGGAAAATGATTATGTAAAATCAGGAACTCCACTTTGTGATGGTGTACTGACTCCAGCTGATATTTTAGCGATTAAAGGGGTAGTAACTGTTCAGCAATATATTGTTAATGAGATTCAAGATGTATACCGTTTGCAAGGGGTAAAAATTAACGACAAGCACTTTGAGGTATTGGTAAGACAAATGATGCGTAAAGTGCAAATTGTTGATTCTGGTGATACTTATTTCTTAGAAAACTCATTGGTAGGGAAAGAAAGCTTCAATACGCAAAATGATAAGATATTTGGCATGAAGTACATTGTTGAGGCTGGAGATTCTGAAGAATTAAAAGTAGGACAGATTGTATCGCAAAGACAATTAAGAGAAGAGAATTCAAGATTGAAGCGTAAGGACATGAAAGAAGTAGAGGCTAGAAATGCTGTTTCGGCAGTAGCCACACCAGTTCTTCAAGGAATTACAAGAGCTTCATTACAAGTAGATTCTTGGATTTCAGCCGCATCATTCCAGCAGACTACTAAAGTACTTAATGAAGCTTCAATTAATGCTAAGCACGATCACTTAATCGGACTGAAAGAGAATGTAATTATTGGTAAGAAAATACCAGCAGGCACAGGGTTAGTTCATTCTGCAGATATAATTGTTGGCTCGAAAGCTGAGTACGATAAATTAATGAATCCTGATACTGAGGAAGTTGCAATTGAAGAGGCTGTAGAGACTGCAACAGAAACTTCAGTTGAAGAATAAAATAATAATTATGTCAGAAGAAAAGAAAAAAGAAGGGTTAAATATTGAGCTTACTGAAGAAGTAGCTGAAGGAACTTATAGCAATTTGGCTATTATCAATCATTCTCCATCAGAGTTTGTGGTTGATTTTATCCAAATGATGCCAGGAATTACTAAAGCAAAAGTAAAATCAAGAGTTATCCTGACTCCTCAACATGCAAAACGATTAATGAAAGCACTTGCTGATAATGTAAGTAAATTTGAAAATCAGCATGGTGAAATTAAGGATGTTGATCCTGTTGCAGGAATTCCAATGAACTTTGGAGGCCCTACACCATTGGCATAATTATAAAAGTTTATAAAACTAAAAAAGCCTGCAATTGCAGGCTTTTTTTATGTTCAATAATTAAAGTTGTTTATCCTAAGAAAGGATATTTGTAATCAGTTGCAGGCACAAAGGTTTCTTTAATTGTTCTTGGAGAAACCCATCTTAACAAATTTAAGATTGATCCTGCTTTATCATTTGTGCCCGATCCTCTGGCGCCGCCAAAAGGTTGTTGTCCAACTACTGCTCCTGTTGGCTTGTCATTAATATAGAAGTTTCCTGCTGCATTTTCAAGCACTTTAGTTGCATATTCAGCAGCATATCTATCCACTGATAAAATAGCACCTGTAAGTGCATATTCTGAAGTACTATCTACTAATTCTAGCGTTTCTTCCCACTTTTCGGCATCATATACATAGATAGTCATTACAGGTCCAAATATTTCCTCCACCATAGTTTTGAACTTAGGATTTGTTGTTACAATAAGAGTTGGCTCAATAAAATAACCAGTTGATTTATCATAATTTCCTCCAGCAATAATTTCTGCATCATTAGCTTCTTTAGCATAATCAATGTAAGATGAAATACTATCAAATGCTTTTTCAGAGATTACGGCATTTATAAAGTTTGAAGTATCTTCAGGAGAACCCATTTTGAAGCTTTTAGTATCTGCAATAATTTGAGTTTTTACATCTTCCCATAAGTTAGAAGGAATGTAAGCGCGAGAGGCAGCAGAACATTTCTGTCCTTGGAATTCAAAAGCACCTCTTGAGATAGCTGTTGCTACTTCAGCAGCTACTGCTGATTTGTGTGCGATAATAAAATCCTTACCACCCGTTTCACCAACTATTCTTGGGTAAGATTTATACTTCTCAATATTATTTCCAATATTTTTCCAAAGTGTTCGGAACACATCAGTAGAGCCAGTAAAATGAAGTCCTGCAAAGTTTTTGTCTTCAAATACTACTTTTGATATCTCTTTACCACTTACCGTTACCATATTGATAACTCCATCAGGCAATCCTGCCGCTTGGAATATTTCCATGATTACTTGTGCAGAATAAATCTGTGTTTCAGCAGGTTTCCAAACCACTACATTACCAAGCATTGCAGGTGCAGCACAAAGGTTAGCGCAAATAGATGTAAAGTTAAAAGGGGTAAGCGCAAATACAAATCCTTCCAAAGGCCTGTGCTCTAGTCGGTTCCACATTCCTGGTTGTGATTCTGGCTGTTCCTTATATAGCTGACTCATGTACTGCACATTGAATTTAAAGAAATCAATCAATTCACAAGCGGCATCAACCTCTGCTTGAATTACATTTTTACTTTGAGCAAGCATGGTAGCTGCATTCAGTTTTGCACGAAATGGTCCTGCTAATAAATCAGCTGCTTTCAAAAAGATAGAGGCTCTGTGCTCCCAACTCATGTTTGCCCATTTTTTACGAGCAGCCATAGCAGCATCTATTGCATCACGCACTTCTTGTGCTCCACCATAGTTGGAAGTGCCGATTACATGTGCATGCTCATGCGGAGGCGTTAAATTCCTTTTATCATTAGTAAATACTTGTTTATCGCCAATATACATAGGTACATCAACAGTAGTATTGTACATTCTTTTGTATTCTGCTAGTAATTCAGTGCGCTCAGGACTTCCTGGAGCATATCCTTTTACTGGTTCGTTTACCGCAATGGGTACATTATAAAATCCGTTTGACATTCTTTTAGTTTTTATTTAGACAATCAGTTTGCAAATTTAGTTATTTGCAATTACTAAAAAAGTTCCTTGCTAGAAGTTTTTAAAAAACCTACAAATCTATCGTATCTATCTCCTACAGCACGGTAGTACACATACATATAATAATCGTTACGGGTTTGGTAATGCGTTCCTTCAATAAAGGATACATCCACACGATTAGTGCTAATATCTTGCAGGGCATAATGGTAGTTGTAATAGCCTTGTTTTAAGTACACACTTCCCTCATATTGTCTTTTCTGCTTGTTATAGTGTAATTTGAAATCTTCTTTCAGTTCCCAATCAGAAAAGCCACCCAACAAATACAAATCACCATAACTGATATTATCCATAGGCAAAGTAAAATGCACAAAAGCATAGTCTGCTTCTATTGCTGAAATTCTCCCCTCTTGTGATTTAATCAGAAAATTACCGTTAATATCTGGCTCAATAGAATAGCGATCAAAAGAGCGTTTTCTATCATTGAATAAATAAACTTGGTTGTATGTGCTATCATAAGTAATATTTTTTATTCTTTCCGATTGATATCTTAAACTTTTAAAATCAAAATGACGAAATTCATTGTTTCCCCAAAAGGTATTATCGTCCTCATAATCGTAAATCAACTCATCATTTTTAACAAATAGAGGCGTTAAATCAGTTATTGCATTATCCTCTTTGTTGTTTTGCTTAATGGTAACTTTTATATCAGAAAACGGGTCACCCACCACTAAGTTAGGATGCTTAATTGTAAAGTCAATTTCGTGCTTGGTTGTACGGTCCTCTGCTAAGGTTGCACGCCTCACTTGAGCTTCAATTGTAAGTTTGGTTTCCAGTACCATAAAGCGTTTGTATGCAATAGCACTTCCTCCTTCTTCAAATATTTTAAATACATAATTTCCGGAAAGCATAGGTTTTATTTCCTCTGTTGGGAATTCAAAACTATAATGCGTGTATTTTTGTAGAGTATTGAAAGAAAATTCATAATTTGTTATTGGCTCATCAGTAAAACCACTTATGTATTCTGATTGCATTAAATCGCTTGCCGTCCAGTCAGCATTACAATGAATGATAGTGTAATAATAATCCTTAATGTCAGCTTCCAAATCATCAAAACTGATTAGTAATTGCTCTTCAGAGTTTAAATTGATTATTGACAGGGAAAGTTCTTCCTCTTTTTTATGGCAAAGCAGGGTTTTTATTTGTGTATTGAAGGTTCCATTTTTATAAATAATTGCAGGTTCAGCAATGGTTATTGCTTCTGTAATGTTGCTGTCTACTACTGAATTGTTAGTGCTTGTTATTTCTTTTGTGCTATGGCATGATGTTATAAAAACAATATAAATAATCAGTAGTATTAGAAAGTTGTTAAATCTCATTGAAAATTATGATTTAAATAGGTAAATAGTAACTGCAAATTTATACTTTTGCAGCCGAAAAATCTAATTTAAAAAGGATGTCTAAAGAAATAAGATTAAAAAAAGGTTTAATCATCAATTTAGTCGGTGAAGCCGAAAAAATATACGCATCCGTAAAAGCTACTGATCATTATGTAGTAAAGCCTACAGACTTTCATGGGTTAACACCAAAACTAACTGTAAAGGTTGGAGATAAAGTGAAGGCAGGAAGTCCATTATTTTTTGATAAATATAACGATAAAGTAAACTTCTGCTCCCCAGTAAGTGGTGAGGTAGTTGATATTGTAAGAGGAGCAAAAAGAAAAGTGCTAGAGATAGCCCTTAAAGCTGATGCTGAAATTGTTTATGAAGGGTTTGCTACCGCTACCGCTGCTAGCTTGTCTCGCGAGCATATTATTGACGTTATGCTTAAATCAGGGGTGTGGCCATTTATAAGGCAAAAACCTTATGATATTATTGCAACCCCTACAGATATGCCAAAAGCAATTTTTATCTCTGCTTTTAATTCTGCACCTTTAGCAATAGATATTGATTTTGCTCTTTATGGAATGGATGAATTATTCCAAACTGGATTGGATTATATTGTAAAGTTAACTAATGGTAAAACGCATCTGAATATTGATGGAAATACTAATCCTTCAAAAGTATTTAAAGGGGCAAAAGGAGTAGAATTAAATAAAATTACTGGATTGCATCCTGCAGGAAATGTAGGAGTACAGATTCATCATCTTAATCCTATTAATAAAGGAGAAGTTGTATGGTATTTGCAGCCTCAGGATGTGATAGCAATTGCAAAATTATTCACTGAAGGAAAGTATGATGTATCCCGCATTATCTCCTTAGCAGGATCTCAAATTTTAAAACCAAGATATTACCGTACAATTGCAGGAGCGTCTATTGCTAATTTATTAGTTAACAATCTGAAAGCAGGAGATAACAGAGTCATTTCTGGTGATGTTTTAACCGGCCAGCATATTGATGCAGACGGAACTTTAGGGTTTTATCATACAACCGTTACTGTAATTGAAGAAGGAAAAGAGCAGGAATTTTTAGGATGGATTATGCCAGGATTAGATAAATTTTCTGCAGGAAAAACATTTCTTTCTTGGTTAATGCCAAGTAAAAAATATGCTTTGAATGCAAATATGCATGGCGAGGAACGCGCTTATGTAATGACAGGGGAATATGAAAAAGTATTACCTATGGATATTTATCCAACTCAATTAATTAAAGCCTGTATGATTGAGGATATTGAGTTGATGGAAAACTTAGGGATTTATGAAGTTTCTCCTGAAGATTTAGCACTTTGCGAATTTGTTTGTACTTCCAAAATTGAGGTGCAATCAATTATTCGTCATGGTTTGGATTTAGTAAGAAAAGAAAATAGTTAAAATGAAATTATTTAAAAATATTTTAGCGTCAGTAAAACCTCACTTTGAAAAAGGAGGGAAGCTTGAAAAAATGTATCCGGCATATGATGCTTTTGAAACATTTTTATTTGTTCCTGATCATACAACTCATGCAGGTTCTCACATTCGTGATGCTATTGATTTGAAAAGAACAATGATTACAGTAGTGTTGGCATTAATGCCGGCTTTGTTTTTTGGAATGTGGAATGTAGGGCAATTGCACTTTACGGCTATTGGTGAAGAGTTTACGCTAATGTCAGCTTTTACTTTTGGTGCTTTAAAAATGTTACCACTTATTATTGTTTCCTATGCGGTTGGCTTAGGTGTAGAATTTGCTTTTGCTATTTCAAGAGGTCATTCAGTAAATGAGGGGTATTTAGTTACAGGAATGTTGATTCCTATGACTATGCCTATTGATGTCCCTTTATGGATGTTAGCTGTTTCAGTAGTGTTTGCAGTTATTATTGGTAAAGAAGTATTTGGTGGTACGGGCATGAATATTTTAAACCCTGCACTTACAGCAAGGGCATTCCTGTTCTTTGCTTACCCGTCATTTATGTCAGGTGATAAAGTATGGATTAATACTGGTGATTCAGCTACTGTTGATGGATTTTCAGGAGCCACACCTTTAGCCGACTTAGCTGCTAACATCCCATTGGATATGAGTTTGATTGGCAGTTTCTTTTACGGAAATATAGCGGGTTCAGTAGGAGAAACTTCAACTTTGGCTATACTTATCGGAGCAGGGATTTTATTAGTTACGGGTATTGCTTCATGGCGTACTATGATATCTGTATTTATTGGAGGTTATGTAATGGGGTTATTATTTAATCTGTGGGGAGCAAATGAGTTTATGATGATTCCTTCTTATGTACATTTATTATTAGGTGGTTTTGCATTTGGAGCTGTATTTATGGCAACTGATCCTGTTACCGCAGCACAAACTAATACAGCTAAATATATTGTTGGTTTCTTAATTGGAATGTTAGCAATACTGATAAGAGTATTCAATCCTGCATATCCCGAAGGGATGATGTTAGCCATCTTATTCATGAATGTATTTGCGCCACTAGTAGATCATTATGTAGTGGGAGCGAATATAAAAAGAAGATTAAAACGAGTAAAAGTATAATTTATGGATGTAAATAAAAATTCGTACACTTTGGGTTTTGCCGCTATAATGGTAATTATTGTTGCTGCATTATTATCCGTTGCTTTTATTCAGTTAAAACCATTTCAAGATAGAAATATTGAATTAGAAAAAAAACAAAATATCTTAAGTTCAGTAGGTGTTAAGGTGAAAAGAGATGCTGCTGAGAAGGCTTATGATACTTATATTACAAGTAAATTAGTACTTAATAATAAAGGAGAAGAAGTAGAGGGCTCTGCTTTTGATGTTGATTTAGGTAAAGAGATTAAAAAAGATGTAAATACTCAACTATTACCACTATTTATTAGTGAAGTAGATGGAGCTAAAAGGTATATAATACCATTAAGAGGCAAGGGTCTTTGGGGGCCGATATGGGGCTTTATTGCATTGGAAGATGATTTAAATAAGGTTTATGGTGCTGTATTTGATCATGAGAAGGAAACTCCAGGGTTAGGTGCTGAAATTAATACGCCAATGTTTCAAGATCCATTTGCTAGTAAAGCAATTTTCGAAGGAGAAGTGTTTACTTCAATTAAAGTTATAAAAGGAGGTCCTAAAGAAGGAGATATGCATGCTGTAGATGGAATTTCAGGAGGTACAATTACTTCAGTTGGGGTTCATGATATGTTATCAGAAAGGTTAAGTATGTATTTGCCTTATTTTGCTAAAATAAAATCTGGCTTTGTGGTTGATTCTATTTTTTTGGAAATAGATTCAGTAGCAGTTGTCAATGATTCAATAATAAATTAAGATTATGAGTAAAGATTCCTTATTTTCTAAAAAGAATATAAAATTATTAAGCGATCCGCTTAATGATGAGAATCCTATTACAGTACAGGCATTGGGTGTATGTTCCGCATTAGCAATTACAGTACAACTAAAGCCGGCAATTGTAATGGCAATTTCAGTAATGGTTGTATTGGCTGTTGCAAATGTCCTTATTTCACTAATGCGTAAATTAATTCCTTCTAGAATTAGAATTATTGTACAGTTAGTGGTTATTGCTGCCTTAGTAATTTTAGTAGACCAAGTGCTAAAAGCTTTTGCTTATGATGTAAGTAAAGAGCTTTCAGTATTTGTAGGATTAATTATTACTAACTGTATTATTATGGGCCGGCTGGAAGCTTTTGGAATGGCGAATGGACCTTGGGAGTCATTCCTTGATGGAATAGGCAGTTCCTTTGGTTATGCATGGATATTAATTGTAGTTGCTTTCTTCCGCGAATTATTAGGTTCAGGTACCCTCTATGGTTATCCTGTGTTGGAAAAGATTGGATTGTATGAAACTGGGTATGAAAATAATGGGATGATGATTTTACCACCAATGGCACTTATTACAGTAGGAATTATCATCTGGATTCAACGTATGAAAAACGAAAAATTAATAGAATCTAAATAAATAGCAATATGCAAGATTTAGCCAATATATTTATCAAGTCAATTTTTATTGACAATATGGTATTTGCCTATTTTTTAGGAATGTGTTCCTATTTGGCAGTTTCTAAAACGGTAAAAACTTCTATAGGATTAGGGGTCGCAGTAATTTTTGTTTTAGGTATTACTGTTCCAATAAATTACTTATTAGAAAACTATGTGCTTAAAGAAGGAGCCTTGGTTTGGTTGTCAGAAGAGTTTACCACTGTTGATTTGTCTTTTCTTTCCTTTATTATGTTTATTGCAGTTATTGCATCTATGGTGCAATTAGTAGAAATGGTCATTGAGAAGTTCTCCCCAGCACTTTATAGTTCATTAGGGATATTCTTGCCCCTAATTGCAGTAAACTGTGCCATTTTAGGAGGTTCACTTTTCATGCAAGAAAATGATTACACAAACATTACTGAAGCTACTGTATTTGGCTTAGGATCTGGTATTGGTTGGCTCTTAGCAATTGTAGCATTAGGGTCAATTAGAGAGAAAATAAGATACTCAAATGTACCTCCAGCACTTAGAGGCTTGGGTATTACCTACATTATTACAGGACTTATGGGTATTGCGTTTATGAGTTTTATGGGTATTAAATTATAAAAAGACGATTGATAGAATGATATTATTAAGTACAATAACAACAATAGTAAGTAGTATAGTCGTTTTCCTTTTGGTTATTTTTACTTTGGTAGGTGTTTTGCTTTTTGTAAAAGCAAAATTATCTCCTTCAGGTAAAATCACTATTAAGATAAATGGAGAAAAAGAGATTGTAGTTGATGGTGGCAACACGCTATTGACAACTCTAAGTAATGAAGGGATATTTTTACCATCTGCTTGTGGTGGAGGCGGAACTTGTATTCAATGTACTTGTCAAGTAAATTCAGGTGGAGGTGGTATTTTACCCACTGAGGAACCTCATTTTTCTCGTAAAGAAATTACTAATAATTACAGATTAAGTTGTCAGGTTAAGGTGAGGGAGGATATGGATATTCATATTCCAGAAGAAGTATTTGGAGTTAAAAAATGGGAAGCAACAGTTGTTTCAAATTATAATGTAGCAACCTACATTAAGGAATTTATCATTGAGACCCCTGAAGATATGCCATATGAAGCCGGTGGGTATATTCAGATTGAAATTCCTAATTGTGAGATTCCTTTTTCTGAAATGGATATAACTGCACATCCTGAGGATCACGCTGGCGAACCAAATAAATTTGATAAGGATTGGGCAGAAGGACCGTTTGCAATGCGTCATTTGGTAATGAAGAATGATGAGGATATCGTAAGAGCTTATTCTATGGCTTCTTATCCTGCTGAAGGAAGAAAAATTATGTTGAATGTCAGGGTTGCCGCCCCACCTTTTGATGGAGATAAAGGAACTTGGTCTGATATCAATCCTGGTATAGCTTCATCTTATATTTTTGGGTGTAAACCAGGCGATAAAGTAACTATTTCAGGACCTTATGGTGAGTTCTTCATCAATAACTCTGAAGCTGAGATGTTATATATTGGTGGTGGTGCTGGTATGGCACCAATGCGTTCACATCTATATGAACTTTTCAAGACCTTAAAAACAGGAAGAAAAGTTTCTTACTGGTATGGAGGTAGATCAAAAGCAGAGTTATTCTATATCGAACATTTTCGTTCTTTAGAAAGAGAGTTTTCGAATTTCAAGTTCTTCTTAGTGCTTTCGGATGCTCAAGAAGGAGATAATTGGACTACAATGAAAGATATGAATGATACAGAAGGAGATGGTTTTACCGGTTTTGTTCACCAAGTGGTAATTGACCAATATTTAACAAACCATGAAGCGCCAGAAGATATCGAATTATATTTTTGCGGACCACCAATGATGAATCAAGCAGTTCTCAAAATGGCTGATGATTGGGGAATTCCTGATGAGAATGTTCGATTTGATGACTTTGGAGGATAATAAAAATTATTTACATTCTATACATCATATTTATTTTCACAACAATCTTTTTCTTTTTGTATTGGAGGACAAGGAATCGTTCCATAAGAACAATAGACACAACAATCTCCTTTTTTAGCTTTTAGTAATTTATCACACTCTTTGCAGGTGTAAAGATACTCACATGCATTTAAAGACATTGTTTCAGACTCCTTATGCTTACAATAAGGGCAGGTAATAACTGAGACTAGTATTATATTCATTACCGTTTATAATTTTTCTCATATAAATCTATCCAATCTTGAGGGGTCATTTTTGTGCACAATTCTGCAATTAATGCAAAAGGAATTTCTTCTATTTTTTTAAAACGAATACAACTTTTACCCATATCTAATTTTTTACTGCAGTGTTTTGGGTATTCACTTACAAACCATTGCATCAGTTCATGGTTAGCATAAATCCCCATATGGTAAAGGGCTATAAAATTCTTTTGTGAAGCCAAATTCATAAACGGTAGTGGAAGCTCAGGCGTGCAATGGTAACCATCAGGATAAAGCGAATGAGGAACAATCCAAGCGGGCATACCATAGCCTAATTTCTCCTTAAAACCATTTGGTAAATTTTTGCTAATAGTGCTAATTAATTCGTTCATTATTGCTTTTCTTTCCGCAGGAATATTTTCTAAGTATTCGGAAATGGAACTTGCTTTAACTTTCATGTTACAAATATATAGAAATAGGTTATAATAGTGAATATTAAAAATTTTACATTTTTCTAGTTTCTTATATCTTATATCTAATTTCTTACTTCTATCTTTGCTCTATGAAAAATATTAGCTGCTTCTTTATTATTATTTTATCTGCATGTTCATCTTCTGACAATAGAATTTTAGTGACAAATTCTGGTGAGGCACAAGGAAGTTATTATCATATAAAATATATGTCAGCTAATGGTGATAATTATAAATCACAAATTGATAGTATTTTGTTAGAAATAGATAGTTCTCTTTCAATTTATAAAGATTATTCGCTAATTTCAAAATTGAATAATGGCGGAAATTTAAACACAGATTCTCTTTTTAATCAGGTGTTCAATGCTGCAAATAAAGTGTATCAGCAAACGGAAGGAAATTTTGATTGCTCGGTAAGACCACTTGTAAAGGCTTGGGGCTTTTATAAAGATAAATTAGGCGATTCTTTGGTTGTGGACTCTTTAAAATTTAGAAAATTATTGCCTTATGTTGGTTTTGATAAAATAAGGTTGATGGCTGATTCCTTAGTATTACCAAAAGGCATGAGTTTGGATTTTAATTCCATTGCACAAGGGTTTACGGTTGATCTTATTGCAAAATTCTTGGAGAGTAAAAACATTAAGAATTATCTAGTAGAGGTTGGTGGTGAATTGTTGGCAAAAGGCAAAAATGCCGATGGTGATATTTGGCGTGTTGGTGTGGATAAACCATCAGAAGATATTGATATGAAAGAGCGTTTTCAGTTTATTCTGGATTTGGAAAATAAAGCTTTAGCCACATCAGGGAATTATAGGAAATTCTATGAGAAAAATGGCGTAAAATATGCTCACACTATTAATCCGTTTTCTGGATTTCCTGCACAAAACAGATTATTAAGTGCTACGGTAATTCATGATAATTGCATGTTGGCTGATGCATACGCAACAGCTTTTATGGTTATGGGGGTAAAAAAGAGCAAACAATTTGCTCTAGAACATCCTGAGCTGGAAATTTATCTGGTTTATACAGGAAAAGATGGTAGTTGGCAAACTTATATTAGCTCAGATATGAAAAAGCGAATTATAAACTAGGCATTTTCATTTTTACATTTCTCCTCTGGCTTAGCACCACAAATCCCACAAGCTTCACCTTCTTTGTTTAAAAAAGGACTTTGGCTCGCACAAGTACCTGAGAATTTTCCGTTTTTCTTGAAAAGAATTTTAATTCCAATTGCTGCAAATACAAAGGCAAGCATAAAAACAGTAATGAAAAAGATTTGTGAAAAGCTCATTGCACTTAATTTGTAACAAAAATACACAAAAAGAAAGGGCTACTTAAATAGTAGCCCTTTTTTATAATCTGCAAATAAATTACTATTTAGCAATAGTAATCTTTTGTATGAAAGTTTCATCTCCTTTTGTGATGTTTATAAAGTAAACGCCACTACTTAAAGCAGTCACATCAATAGTGTTTTGGTAATCAGTAGTTAATACTGCTTTTCCAAATACATCATAAATAGTTGCTGAAGTATAATTTCCATCAATAACTAATCTATCTTTTACCGGGTTAGGGTATAAGTTAAAAGAGAATGTATTAGGTTCTTCAATTGAGTTAGTATTACAAGCAGCATTACATGTTGCCAATGCACTATAGTTTCCTATTCCTGTTCCTGGGTCTACACAACCATTTACAGGGTCACAATCCCAAGAGTCAACAATATTTATACTAGTTAATGCTGTTTTTCCTGCATTCAAAATTTCACCTGTCACTGCATTAATAATCATAACAACAGTATGTGCTTTAGTCCAATTAAAACCAACATCATTATACCCCGCTAATGAATTTGTACTTACATCAGTAAATATATGATTGTATATTCCCAGATTCACAGTTCCTGAAGGAAGACTTCCAGCATCTCCTAAAATATCATTATTAGAAAGCGATCTGGCAACATGATCATATCCTCCAAAACTTGCTGAAGGTACTGGGGATGCTGCAGTATTAAAACTAAAACCATTATTTACATTAGCAGGGAAAGTCATATTAGTACTATTTCCTGAACCTCCAGGGCCATAATAGTTCTCTTGATCCCAACTAGAATTACTGCTTTGTAAGTCATCCTCAACAATAACACATGATAACCTGAAGTCACCAATTATATTACCGAAAAATTCAGCCTCAGTTGCAACACTTATTTTATTTGTTGATTGATCATAAACTGCAGTAATGCTATTTACAATACAAGGGACAATATCAGTTACTCTAGTAGCATGCATAGTTGAAAAATAAGCTGGGTTATCTTCCAAAACTCTATCCACTCCTCCTCCTGGATATCCTCCAGGAATATATGTGCCAATATTATCATCATATGCACTAATAGTCATTGGGTCGCCATTATGTACGGCTATTCCAATAAAACTTGATGTTGACTCCATTTCTCCTAAAGCAACAGCCCCTCTTGGACACCATCCGCACCAAGTTCCAGTTTTTTCTTCTCCCACTGTGGTTTTAGCAGGGATAGAGGTTAATCCTGCAATAGTAGTCGTTAAAGTGTTATTAGATGTGTCTAAATCAGCTGCATATTCTAACCATACAGTTAATGAATTTGCAGCAAGACTATTTACAATAAGTTGTGCAGAATGTGTAAAGTTGTAAGTCCCATTCATTATAATATTTAAACCAGTTAAATTATCAGTATAAGTATTTGTCCCGTCTGACCATTTAACATCAATACTAGTGATAAGATTTAATCCTCCATTTGTAATAGTGCCTTTAATATCAACATTAGTTGGATTTACAACATAGGCATCAATATCTAATGCTGTTAGGATAGGATCATCAACAGGAGGGTCGCCTAATTCATATGAAAAGAGTGAAATCCCTTGGCTTATTCCAATCATTGAATTTGTACCTGTAACAAAATTATTACAGACAAATAATCCACCTGCAAGTCCACTAGATCCAGTTCCTAAGTCAGTAGTAGCGTCATGACTAATGCCTGTTGGAATACCTGTCATGCTTAATTGTATAATATCAGCACCATTTCCTCCCTGATCAAAAGCCCATAAATAAGGTCCACCCGTAGAATATCCATCATAAGCCATGCCGTAAATCGCACCAAGTCCGTGAGTTACTGAAGAGATTGTTGAAAGGGTTGCTCCGGTCATACTAACAGACAAAATATCTGAACCGTAAGCGCCTGTCCAAAATCCTCCATTTCCATTATCTAACGCAGGGTCAAAAGTTAAATATCGACAAGCAGGTACAGATGTATTTATTGTTGATACTAACGTTTTGGTAATTGGATCTACTTGATAAATTGCAGCAGCAGCAGTACCGATATAAATATAGTTTCCATCAGTTGTCATGCTTCTAGTTCCTGTTATTCCTGAGATAGTGAAATTACCTGTCATGTTGCCTAAAGCGTCTGCAGTGTAAATGTTATTATCTGCCCACTTAGAAACCCAGAATTCAGATCCTGTCCACATAACTCCAGCTAATCCACTTGCAGGTGAAAATGAGACAATTGGATCAACATCCAATTGAACGTTCCATAATTGTGCTTGTGTTTGTAGCCCAAAAGCTACAAAAAGAACTAATAATAATTTTTTCATAAATCGTTTTTTTTGAAATTAAATAATCATACAAACTTACTAAAAAACCAATTAGTTTAATCATACATTATAATTATGTTTGCAATCTATCTAACATCATGTAATGGAAAATAAAACAAAAGCATTTGCACGTTTACTTACAATTATGGATGAGCTTAGGGAACAATGTCCTTGGGATCAAAAACAAACTATGGATAGTTTACGCTACTTAACTATTGAGGAGCTATATGAACTTTCAGACGCTATTTTAGAAAAGGACATGCCAGAAATTAAGAAAGAATTAGGAGATATCCTTTTGCATATTATTTTTTATTCTCGTATTGCTTCTGAAACAAATGATTTTGATATTGCTGATGTTATAAATGATATTTGCGAAAAATTAATACACCGACATCCTCATATTTATGGAGATGTTAAAGTAGCAGATGAGAAAGAGGTTAAGAAGAATTGGGAGAAATTAAAATTAAAAGAAGGCAGAAAATCTGTTCTAGAGGGAGTTCCAAAATCATTACCTGCTATTGTGAAAGCTTTCAGAATACAAGAAAAAGTAAGAGGCATTGGTTTTGATTGGGATAATAAATCACAAGTTTGGGAAAAGGTATTGGAAGAAATTGAAGAGCTAAAAGTAGAAATGAAAAAGGGGGATAATGATAGAATAGAGTCAGAATTTGGAGATGTACTTTTTGCACTTACTAACTATGCTCGATTTATTAATGTGAACCCTGAAGATGCTTTAGAGCGAACAAATAAGCGTTTTATTAAACGCTTCCAGATTATGGAAGAAATGATTACTAAAGATGGGTTAAGTCTTTCTGATATGAAACTTTCTGAAATGGATGTGTATTGGGAACAAGCAAAACATATATATAAAAAGGTATAGTTAATATATAAATGGATGCATATTATTATCATTGCAACTTAATTTTTTTAAAAAAATCAAAAAATGAAACAAACACTAATTACCTTTACAATTCTTACTTCAGTATTATTTGTAAATGCACAAAGTTTTAACGGATTTGCACTTTATAATGCTCAAGGGTCAAATACAACCTATTTAATTGATGAAAATCAAAATATTGCTCATACTTGGAATATGAGCACTGAATGTAACTATACTGTAGCTCTAAAAGAAAATGGAAATTTAATAAGAGGTACTAAAGGGAATACGAGTTTATTTAGCACTGGAAATATTGCCGCTGGAGGAGGTATGGTTCAAGAAATTGCTCCAGATGGGACTATAGTGTGGGAATATATTTATGCAAATAGCGACCATATAAGTCACCATGATCTAACATTAGTTGGTGATAATGTTTTACTTACTGCTTATGAAAAGAAGACTTCTTCCGAGTTAAATGATGCTGGATTTAATAATGCAAGTTCTGAAAAATGGCCAACTCATTTTGTTGAGTTAGCACCTGATGGTAATGGAGGAGCTACAATTGTTTGGGAGTGGTATATTTGGGATCATATGTGTCAAGATACTGATCCTAATGGACCTAATTACATTTCAAATATTGCAGACAGTCCTGAACTTATTGATATAAATATGATACAAAGTCAAGGAGGTCCAGGTGGAGGTGATTGGTTTCATGTAAATGGTGTCGATTATAATGAGGATTTAGATCAAATTGTTTTCTCATCTCGTTTTGCATCTGAAATTTATATAATTGATCATTCTACAACAACTGCTGAGGCCGCTACTCACTCAGGAGGAAATTCTGGAATGGGTGGTGATATATTATACAGATGGGGAAATCCTTCAAATTACGGTATGTCAGGATCTCAAATTATTGATAATGCTGTGCATGATGCCAGGTGGATTACTGATGATGGAAGACCAAACGGAGGATATCTACAAATTTTTAATAATAGTGGAGTAAGTAGTACTGTATCTGCAATAGATGGTATTGAAACTCCTTTAGATCCTGCTACTGGATATACTTATTTAAGAACTTCTGGGCAAGCTTTCGGTCCTGCTTCATATACAACTAGATATGAATGTGCTTATTCATCCTCTGGTCAATCAGCTTCTGATAGAATGTCAAACGGAAACTTATATGTGAATGCTTCTGGAGGGCAAGGAGGTGCAGGAGTAATGTATGAGGTAGATGAAAATGGGGCTGTAGTATGGGGACCTTATAATGCTCAATCTCAAAAAGGATTCAGGTATGAATGTGATTATCCTGGTATTATAGCACTTGAGCTATTTATAAATACTGCAACAACATCTTGTTTTACAGCAACCGCTATAAATGATGTTGATGATAATGTAATTTCAATATTTCCTAATCCAACAAACGGATCAATTAATATAGTAATAAACCAATCTATAAGTAGAATTAATGAAATTAGTATTTTTAATATTTTAGGTCAACCTGTGTATAATAAATCTATTAATGAGGCGGGTGAGATGGTGTTAAAAGTAGATTTGAGTGAATATTCAGAAGGAATATATATTCTTAATTTGTTTCATAATACTGGAAAAATAGATGCTAGACGAATATCGTATATTAAGTAAATATAATGTTGTTAAAACGACTTCCTATTTGTATACTTTTATTATTGTTTTTTCATATTTCATTTTCACAAAATAGTTTTTATGATACTGATAGTGTAAGAGAAATACGTATTAGTTTTTATAATACAAATTGGGATTATCTTTTAGATAGTCTGTATGTACAAGGTGATAACGATAGAATTTTAGCTGATATTGAAATAGATGGAGATTCCTATGATAGCGTTGGGATCCGTTATAAAGGGTTTAGTTCTGTTAGTGTAAATCGTCTAAAAAACCCCTTCAATATTAAGTTAGATTACATAATTGAAGGACAAGACCATCAAGGCGTAGACAAACTTAAACTTTCTAATGTTATTCAGGATCCTTCCTTTATCCGAGAGGTGTTGTCTTATGAAGTATGTCGTAAATACATGCCATCATCTCAGGCAAATTATGCAAATATCTTCATTAACGATACCCTTTGGGGTTTATACACAAATGTTGAAACAGTAAACAAAAGTTTCCTGATTGATCATTTTGATAGTAAGTATAATTCATTTTTTAAATGTAATCCTGAAAATTTAAATGTTCAAATTGGTGGAGAAAATGCTAACTTAAGCAACACTCATGGAACTGACAGTAGCGACTATTATCCATTTTATGCTCTAAAATCTGATTATGGATGGGAAGATTTATACAATCTGATTGACACATTAAATAATGTTTCAGACAGCATTCATCACGTCTTAAATGTGGATAGAACCTTATGGATGCATGCTTTAAATTATTCAATGATAAATTTTGATTCTTATATAGGATATGGACAAAATTACTATTTATACAAAGATCAGGCAAATCAGTGGAATCCAATAATTTGGGATTTAAATATGTCGTTTGGAGGCTTTAAATTAACAGATGCTTCACAACAATATTTTAATGGTTTTGATATTACTCAAGCTCAGAATATGGATCCTCTCACACATTATTATCATACTTCCCAGCCTCCTTTTAATACTTTGAGACCATTGTTAAAAAATTTATTTTCTTCTGAGAGAAATAGAAAAATGTATTTGGCACATATGCGAACAATAATGGAAGAGAATTTTGTTAATCAGGATTATTTTGTAAGGGGGCAAGCCTTACAGAATTTGATTGATCAGGATGTGCAAAATGATACTAATAAATTTTATACTTATTCTGATTTTATAACAAACCTTACAAGTCAAGTTTCATTAGTGGCATCAATTTGTCCTGGTATTGCTCAATTAATGGATAGTCGCTCAACTTATTTAAGTTCATATTTAGGATATTCAGGTGAACCTATAATTTCAAATATCGCTTATACTCCTCAAAATTTCATTTTAGGTGATGACATATGGATAACAGCAGAAGTGATAGACGCAACTTTTGCAAAAGTAGCTTACCGATTTGGAAAAAATGAACGATTTAAATCAGTAGAAATGCATGATGATGGTAACCATAATGACGGCACATCAGGTGATGGAATTTATGGATGTAAAATAAGTAATTGCAGTAATTCATTAGATTACTATTTATATGCTGATAATGATTCTGCTGGAGTTTTCTCCCCAGCAAGAGCTGCTTATCAGTACTATACTATTCAAACTACTATTCAACCAGGAGATTTAGTTATAAATGAAGTTATGTCTAATAATATAAGTACAGTAACTGATAATAGCGGAAAATATGAAGATTGGATTGAACTATATAATACAACCTCCTCTCCAATTTCAACAAATGGTTTGTTTATAACAGACACGCTTGCTTATCTTCACAAATGGAATTTACCTAATCATATTATCCCACCTAATTCTTATTCTATTATTTGGGCTGATGAGGACGGAAACCAAGGAGAGGAGCATTCAAATTTTCAATTGTCTAATTTAGGAGAATCACTTATTTTATCTAATTCTGATAGTTCAGTTATTGATTCTATAACTTTTCTTCCTCAATTAGATGATATAGCTTTTGGAAGAAGCCCTAATGGTATTGGATCTTTTACTATGCTAACACCAACCTTTAAAGCGAATAATGATTTCCCCAATTTAATTGATGAGATAAGTGAGAAAGTAATAATTTATCCTAATCCTTTTACTGATGTTTTATATTTGGAAAAGAAAGAGAAAATTGAAGTTAGGGATTTATTAGGTAAAATCATTTATAGCGCAGCAAGTGCAAATCGAATACAAACATCAGATTGGGATTCAGGGGTTTATTTCATATCTTTGAAAGATAAAAGACAGACTATAAAAGTTATTAAAATTAAATAGATATGAAAAAGGTTTTACTAATAATAATGTGCTTTATTGCAATGCAATTAGGCGCTCAAACTATTACAAACTACACTACAGCAGATGGTCTTGTTGATAATTTTGTAGAATGTATTGATATAGATGTTAACGATAGTCTTTGGATTGGAACTTCTGTTGGTGTTCAAATGTTTAGTGGATCTTCAGGAACAGTTTATGATATGGTAAATTATCCTGGAATGCTATCAGATAATATTAAAGTTATTAGCGGCACTTCTACTGGAGATATATGGATTGGTACAGATTATGGTGCAAGTAAATTGACAGCTGGTTTTAGCGGGATGTTTTGGCTATCTTATACAACTACAGATGGACTTATCAGTAACCAAGTAAAAAGTATTGATGAGGATGTAAATGGAGGAATATGGATTGGAACCAACCAAGGCGTTTCTTATTTTGACGGTAATTCTTGGATATCTTATTCCTCTCCTGATTTGCATTGGAGTGGGGTGAATGCTATAGCTTTTGACTTAAATGGAGATAAGTGGTTTGCTTCACCACTAGGGGGTGTTACTCATTTTGATGGTGCAACTTTTACTAATTACGATACCTCAAATGGATTACTTTCACAAAATGTGACCGCTTTACTTATAGATAATCAAGATAACAAGTGGATTGGAACAGACCTTGGAATGTCTGTTCTTAATGCTTCAAATTCATCTTTTATTGATTATATAGAGATGTATCCCCTTCCACCACCTCATGATTCTATAAACCCTGTAGTAGATATTGCAATGGATTCATACGGAAGAATATGGACTGCTATATATGTAGGATATTTAGCAGAAGGCGGGATAGCAATGTGGGATGGTAATCAGTGGTTTGATTTTGATGTAAGTGATGGATTAATTGGACCAAATGTAAGAGGGTTAGCAATTGATTCCCAAGACAATGTATGGGTAGCAACTAGTGCTGGGGTTTCTAAAATATCTTCTATTCCAAGTACAGTAAGTAATATTTCAAACTCTGTTGTTGAGGTGTATCCAAATCCAACTTTAGGTAAGGTTTATATTAATACTCAATCTGAAAACTTTAATACTATTGCTGTGTACAATAATATTGGTTCACTTGTTTATTCTGAAAACCTTAAGTGTCAACAAAAAATAGAGATAGATTTCTCATCTCTTACAAAAGGCCTTTACCACATTAACTTACATTCTGATAAAGGTGTTGAAAATCATAAACTTCTTATTAAGTAGATTTCTTTTTATTTTTTAACTTTACAAAAAAATATTTTATGAAAAAAGTAGTGCTTATTTTAGGGTTGTTGTTTTTTACTTTTACTTCATTTAGTCAAGATGTTTTTGATGTTGGAATACGAAATATTGAAATCTTTTTTTCAGAACCAAATTGGGATGATACTCTAGATTTGTATTATGCCAATGATTTAGGTCAACGATTAATAGCTGACTCTGTTTTAATAGATGGTATAGCCGATCAAGATGTTGGAATAAAATATAAAGGCAATAGTTCATATAATATTAATAATGTCAAAAATCCTTTAAATATTAGGTTGAATTATGTTAATAATGGTCAGTCAATTGATGGTTATAATGTGTTAAAATTATCAAATGGATTTAAGGATCCTACTTTAGTACGAGAAGTGTTGAGTTATGAAATTGCAAGAGAATACATGCCTTCTTCAAAGGCTACTTATGCTAATGTTTATATAAATGGGAATTGGAATGGTATATATACTTGTATTCAATCAGTTGATGATGATTTTACAAATGAACATTTTTATGAGCGTAAAGGTCCTTTTTTTAAAGCTGATAATACAAATATAATAGTTAGCGGTTGCCCTCCTGGGCCATTAGGAATATTAAGTTATTACACAGATACTAATTGTTACCAAAGAGCATATGAAATTCAATCCACTAATGATTGGACACAACTAGGTAATTTTCTAGATACATTAAACAATCATTTTACTGAGATTGAAACTGTCATGGATATTGATAGAGCACTTTGGATGATGGCTTTTGAGAATTTAACAGTATGCTTAGATGGCCCTATAAATGCAATTCCTCATAATTATTATTTATTTAAAGATAATAATGGGAGATTCAGTCCAATCATTTGGGATATGAATCAAGCTTTTGGAACATTTACAAATGGGTTGCCAACTCCAGTAACAAATCAAAGCTTGCAGCAATTAGATGCTTTTTATGGAAGTACAAATAATCAAAATATTTTAACTAGCCAAATCTTTTCATCAGACCAATATAAGAGAATGTATATAGCGCACATGCGGACAATTATTAATGAGTATTTTTCTAATAATCAGTATCATACTCGTGCATTACAATTACAACAATTGATTGACGCTTCAGTTGCAGCTGACCCAAATTTATTTTTTCCTTACGCAACTTTTCAAACCAATCTCAATTCAACAATAGGTAATAATATTGGTTTAACAGAATTAATGGATGCTAGAGTTGCTTATTTACAAGGGTTAAGTGAATTTACAGCATCACCTCCATCTATCACAAATTTAAGCTCAAATCCAACAGCTGTTTTACCCCATAGTACTGTGAGTATTACTGCTGCTATTAGTAATACAAATTATGCTTATTTAGGATATCGATTTAAGTTTTCTGATAAGTTTGAAAAAATAGAAATGTATGATGATGGCTTGAATGGTGATGGTACTGCTGGAGATGGTATTTTTGGTGCAACAATAAATATTGATGCTCGTGATGTTCAGTATTACATTTATGCTGAAAATACTAATGCCGGAATTTTCTCTCCTGAAAGAGCTGAAAAAGAATTTCACCAATTAGTAGTAGTAAGTGGTTTGGTGATTAATGAAGTTATGGCAGCTAATTTTTCAGCAGTTGCTGATCAAAGTGGGGAGTTTGATGATTGGGTAGAATTGTATAATGGTAATAATTTTAGCCTGAATCTTAATGGATATTATTTGTCTGACAGTGAGAATGATTTAACAAAATGGACATTCCCTAATGTTACTATTCCCGCTAATGACTATCTAATTATTTGGTGTGATACTGCTGGAGGTACTCAATCCGGATTACATACCACTTATCGCCTTTCAGCAGATCAAGAGGAAGTCTATTTAACAGCCCCAACAGGAATTGTTATTGATGCCGTACATTATGTAAATATGCCAACTGATATGGGCTATGCTCGTGTGCCGAATGGAACAGGACCTATGCAATATCAAACACAAACTTATGATGATAATAACCAAAATGGAACAGGAATTGCTAATATAAATGTAAGTGGTAAAATGAGAGTATATCCTAATCCTAGTAATAACAGAATCTATATATTGGGAGCAACTGAAAGTATAGCTATTTTTAATATGATGGGGCAAAAAGTATATACTGAAAATCAAATAAATTCTGTGGATATTACCAGTTGGGAAAATGGAATTTACTTTGTAAAATCAGGAAATAGTGTTGTTAAAATTTTAAAACAATAATTATGAAAAAAATAGTTCTATTTTTAAGTCTTCTTATTAGTTTTTCCTCTTGCGAAAAAGAGGCTGGCGAAGGAGGTACTTCAGTAATTGAAGGGCAAGTATATAAAATACATACTTTTCAAAATTTCACAACAGGAGTATGGGATACTTTGTACTATCAATTGGATGCAGGAAAAGATGTGTACATTATTTATTCTGATAACCAAAGTGATGTATATGATGATAAATTTGAAACTGATTATAATGGAATATACCGTTTTGAATATTTAAGAAAAGGAGATTATACTATCTATACTTATGCAGATAGCATTGATATGAATAATGTAAATTATGATTATCCAATTTTCAAACACATCAAGATTAACTCAAATAATTCTGATAATAGTGTTGAAGACTTTGTAATTGAGAAAAATCAATAAGTGAATAGTCTACCTGCAATAATATCTGATTTCACTCCAATATCTTTAGGTGAAATGGATGACGTGAAATTAATGAGCCGTACAGATACTAAATTTGCTTTTCAAACAAATAAATTGCCATTTCTTCTCAAAAGATTAATACCTTTTTATCGTGTTTTAGCCATTGATGGAAAGTTAATACATGATTACAAATCACTTTATTATGATACAGAGGAAAGAAAATTCTATATCGACCATCATAATAGTAGAGTAAACAGAAACAAAATCAGATTCCGAGAATATGTGGGGAGTGGACTGACTTTTTTGGAAATAAAACGAAAAAACAACAAAGGGAAAACCATTAAAAAAAGAATGAAAGTAGATGCTATTACTAAAGAACTTTCAGAAAAACATAAAAAATATATTAAAAAAATCATTGGAAAAAAGCTAGTAGTAAATGCTAAACAATGGATTAATTTTAGTCGCATTACTTTGGTGCATAAAACTCAGAAAGAGCGATTAACTATTGATATAAATCTTACATTTGAAAATGAAAAATTAAGTGGAGAGTTAAAACAAATTATTATAGCTGAGGTTAAGCAAGAAAAAATGAGCAGGTCTTCTGATTTTATGAAAATTGCAAAAGAAATGAGTATCTTGCCAATCCGATTAAGCAAGTATTGTATAACAACATTACAGCTTAATCCTGATGTTAAACAAAATAGATTTAAAGAAAAATTATTATTTATTAATAAATTAAAACAAGCATAATGGAATTATTACTTATTCTACTAGATAGCATTGAGTTTTTAGGCACTCCACTTTTTGATTCTGAGGATTTTTTGAAACTTATTGTTAAGACGGTTTTCAATTTAATAATTATTACTGTAATTATAAGATATATCTATTATCCTGTAACAAAGAACAAGGACTATTTATTTACTTATTTTCTTATTAGTATGACAGTTTTCTTGCTTTGCGTGCTTTTAGATAGTGTAAAATTACAATTAGGATTTGCACTTGGACTTTTTGCAATATTTGGTATTATTCGTTACCGAACCGATCCCATTGCTATTAAGGAAATGACTTATTTATTTTTAGTGATTGGAATTTCAGTTGTTAATGCACTTTCAAATAAAAAGATTAGTTATGCTGAGCTTGTGTTTGCTAATCTTATGATTGTTTTTCTTACCTATGGAATGGAAAAAATATGGTTATTAAGACATCAAAGCAGAAAAAACATTACATATGAAAAAATTGAATTAATAGTACCAGAAAAGCGAGAAGAATTAATAGCTGATTTAAAAGCAAGAACAGGTATAGATGTTATTCGTGTTGAAATTAGAAGAATTGACTTTTTAAGAGATACGGCTAACTTGCGAATTTTCTATTATGAGGAAGATTCTGAATAAATTCATTCTAATTTTCATTTTACCAATTTCTGTTTTTTCTCAAGAAAATGATTTCCAAACTTGGGCTTCTATTTCGGCAAGTAAAAAGATAATAAAGAAAACAAATCTGACCATAAAACAAGGTGTTCGCTTTAGAGAAAATTCGTCTCTTTATTCTAAGCTTTTTACAGATTTAAAAATCAAAAGCAAATACAATAAACATTTCAGCTTTGCTATTGGTTATCGCTTTTCTAATGATTGGAATAAGCAATTGGAGTTAAGCCAAAAAAACAGATTTTATTCTGACATTTACTATAAAGACAAATACAAAAAAAGGTTTTTGTTTGATGCGCGAGCCAGATTGCAAACACAAGGAAATATAGAAGAGTATGCTGCTACATTTAGGCATAAATCAGCATTGGCTTACAATATTCCAAAAACAAAATTGGAGCCATCAGTTGCTTTGGAATATTTCCTGCCTTTTGAAAATATGCTAATAGATAAATTGCGTTATACAATTGGACTTTCTCATCCCATTACAAAAGATTTGGATGCTGAAATAGCATATAGAATTCAACAAGAGTTTTATACCAATAATCCGCAAACTCTTTTTATCTTTGAAGGAAAATTAGCTTACGATTTTTAAAATATTATGAAAGAAAAGAAAATTGAACTCTCATTTATTTCAGCAGAATTAAGCGAACTCAGTACGCAGGAGAAGCAATTAGTTGCCAATGCAAAATCAGCAGTTACTACTGCTTATGCTCCATATTCAGGTTTTTTGGTTGGCGCAAGTGTATTACTAGATAATGGAGAAATTATAAATGGATCCAATCAGGAAAATGTTGCATATCCTTCAGGGCTTTGCGCGGAAAGGGTAGCACTCTTTTATGCTGGAGCACGCTTTCCGGATGCAAAAATAAAAACAATTGCCGTATCAGTTATGTCTAAAAACTTTAAGGTAACGGATGTTATTTCTCCTTGTGGTGCATGTAGGCAAGTAATGGCAGAATATGAGGATAAGCAAGAACAAGCAATAAAAGTAATTTTACACTCCCCAACGGATCAGGTTCTTATTGCAAATACTGTTGAGTCTTTGCTGCCATTTATGTTTAAAAGCCCTTTACTAAAGCAGCACTAGTTTCCTTATATTTACCGCATGGATATTTTAGATACTCCTATTGATTTTTTGAAGGGGGTTGGTCCGGCTAGGGCTGACTTGCTAAAAAAAGAGTTGCGTATTTTTACCTA
>DUAO01000011.1:0-545 GCA_012960805.1 Flavobacteriales bacterium
AAAAACCTAAAGAGCTTGGTGATGTTGATATTCTTACATCGGGATTTCCATGTCAAGCGTTTTCAGTTGCTGGATATCGAAAAGGATTTGACGACCCTAGGGGGAATCTATTTTTTGAAACAGCAAGATTTATTAAGGCAATAAAACCAAAAGCTTTTCTTTTAGAAAACGTTAAAAATCTAAAAGGACATGATAAAGGAAATACATTTAAAGTTATTGAGGAAATTATTACTAAAGATCTAGGTTATTCATTTACTTACTTTGTATTAAATTCTAAAGACTATGGAAACATTCCGCAAACACGAGAAAGAATCTATATTGTAGGATTTAGAAACGAAGCTAGTGATGGAAAATGCACTTCTAATTTTCAAATACCAGAAAAAATTAAACTTACAAAAAGCATTCAAGATATTTTGCATAACGAGCGACAGGATGATAAATATTACTACGATAAGGATCATCAATATCACCCTACCCTAATCGAAGAAATGAAATCAAAAGACACTGTATATCAGTGGCGACGGGTTTATGTAAGAGAAAATAAA
>DUAO01000011.1:631-7089 GCA_012960805.1 Flavobacteriales bacterium
AAAGCTGACACCAATTGAATGTGCAAAATTTCAAGGGTTTCCAGATAGCTTTAAGTTTCCAGAAGAAATGGCAAATTCTCACTGTTACAAACAAGCAGGGAACTCTGTTGTAGTGCCTGTAATTAAAAGGATTGCGGATGAAATTGTACGGGTATTGGATTTAAAGTATAAAAACACAAAAAAATAATTACTTTTTACCAAACCTTTTTAGAATCTCTTTGAGTTTTTTATGAGGTGGTATGATTTTATTGGTCAATACTGTAAAGTTATAAAGGCATCTAGTTGTAGCACTATAACTTGAATAAGCTAATCAACACTAGATGCAATGATTTCAATTACCTGGGTTAAGTAATCTCCCTCATTTTTGCTAATACCGTCTCTAAGATGTAAAGGCATTCGTTTACAAAACTCTTCAATGGTCGTAGGCTTAGAGTATAAAAGGGCTGCAAGCATAGCCGGACTTAAAAGCCTTTCCCAAATCTCAGTGTCCGGAAATTCCTTTCTAATAACTTCTGTATCAAACTGTATCAATAGATCTCTTAAATTGCTTTGTGGCAATATTGAGTCAGCATTTACACTGCCACTTCCCCTAGATACTCTCTCTACTTCATTTATTTCATCATCTGGTTGTGAATTAAATCCTAAAAATTTTTCATCAACCTTATTTAAGACATCCGAAATCTCTCCAGTAGATAGTGCGCTTAATAACTTATACCCACCTAAAAAGTTAACTTCTAACATATACGGCCTATTTACATTTCGTTCCAAAAATAAACCGTCAGATTCAATGGAATCATGCATCTTAGCCATTATTGAACTAAATAAATTTACCTTTAGTGCAGATGAAGATCTATCCATAATTTGGCCTCTTGCATCCATACTATACAACAGTGTTTCAAGTGCGGTTTTCAGATCCATATCAGGAACTTTGCTACAAACATAAGATGTCCACCACAACCTAGACGCAGAATTATCTCGTTCAAAAATTCTCGTATTTCTTGCAAAAAAATGATTTTTAATATGAGTAGTGGCCACCTTATCATCGTCAGGAATAGGCCAACGTTCTCTTGAATACTCCAATAATACGGTATGCGTTAAATAGCACCACAACCTTTCATCTTTTGCTAAATATGGAGTTAAGCCATTCATAGCTTCAAACATTTTTAAACAATTACCGGCATCTTCGTCTCTTCCACCATGAATCGACTCTAATAATTCAATATCAAAGGTTAATCCATCATGCATATGACAACCATCATTATCAATAATACTGTCAAAATCTCCAGCTCTATAGCTGTCAAGATTATCAGCAATATTGGTGATCAATTCATCAATTGTCCTTTGTTTTAAAAGCTGAATACTCATTTCAATCCTCGGAAAGAATGTTGTCAAGTTTAGAGAATGGCTGGCCTAGCAATCTTGAGGCAATCTTGTAAGACTCCTCATTTGTAATCTCGATTTGTAAATACTCAATTTTTGCAATAAAAACCTTTGCCCACTTGTATTCATTAGCAAAATCTGGTGTATCCTTTAATAATTGAACGCCCTGCATAATAGTCGAAAAATACAATGAATTTAAAAGAATGTGCTTCCCATGAGGATCGCTCCTTAAAGAGGTTTCTATATTTAAAATATCTTGAGAAACATTGATTTGAATTTTATCCTGACTAAAATCAATCTCCCATTCACCATTTTTTAAACTTTCCATTAATACAATTTGAAACACAGATTGTAACGGCTTAAAGAAATCTCTATCTATATGAAATATTTCAGGATTAGATTGTGCAATAACATCACCAACAGAATAATCAAAATAATTAGACCCATACTCTGGATTAAAACTGTCTGTTGTAATTCTAACGTCTTTATTTACAAAAACATAAGACAGTATCTCTACCGTTCCTCTTAATTCATTTATACTAATTTCCGTTTCAATATTGCTATCGTTATTAGACAATACTTGTTCAAAGAACGTATCTCGACATCGAATGATTGATACATACGAAACATTTTTTTTATTGATTTGCTTCAAGACCTCTTTTGAAGTTAGGTTGTATTTAATTTTGACCAGTGTTACTTTTTGACCTATTTGAACTGAAGATTGTGCATTGAATTCTTCTCTAATATAGTCATCATTATTTTCTCGAATAACGGGATAAGGAAAGGATACTTGATTATTAAACTTCATACGCAACTACCCCAATTGCACCTAAAAATTCATTTTTAAGCTCAATTTCTATCTCACATCTTTCTCCATCAATAACCTCTAAATTACAATTATTGTCGATTTTTTCATAATTACATTTATTTACTGGAAGGCTTTTTTCAAGATCTTCGCCTGAGGCATAAATATATAAATTAATATTGCCAGTATGTGTTGGAGTAAAAAAAAGCTTATAAATTTTTTTATCCTTTTTTATAAACCTAAAATTATTTAAGTTTGATTTATTTTTTTTCTTGACTATTCTTTTTGTACCATCTCCACCACCACCTTGGCCACCACCACCTTGGCCACCACCACCTGGACCAACGTTTACAACACTTGGTGCAACTTTCTTAATCGGCTTAATCTCAATAGTATGGCTAAAAGGATTTACTTCTTCAGGTTTATTTGAATCCTGGTCTTGGTTTTGATCTTGGTCCTCATAGGAAAAAAACTCCAATAACTCTTCAATATCCCTAACGCTTGAAACCTTATCTTTTGCGTACTTATTTAATTCTTCTCTTATCCAGGCCCCAACTTCTTGTATAGCTAGCTCTGCTCTCTTCTGGTCGTAATCTTCATACAATCTTTTGGGGTCAAATGATGTATGTGAAGGATTCTCCATTGAACGTAATAATTTATTACCCTTGGAGTTTTTACATAAGAATACTGCGGCAAAGCTTTTTAATCCTGAAAAACTTATAATCCCTCTAGTTTCAACATGATCAGTAATAAACATACCGTTTCTAATAAAACAAATCTTTTTAGGTAGATTCTCATCAATCTTAATTCTGACCTGACAATCACCTAAATACTTTAAACATTTTTCACGTATAACTATTTTTTCATCTTCGTAAATTGAAAGGTAATCTCTACGTAATTTAAACTCATCAACACTACTGAAATCTTCGGCCTTTTCTATCTTTCTTAAAAAAATATCGCTATCCATTAGCGTTTGCAAAGAATTACGATTCAATACATACTTATCACCGATATGCACTTCAAGCCTATCATCACTTATAGCAGCAAAAAAGTTTTTTGAAATTGCACTAGCAATTCTTTCATGCCACATATCTTTTTCAGCCTCATTAAACCCTAACACTGTAATCTTAGTGCCTAGCTCATCATGTGTTGGTATATTGTTGCTTGAACGCCTTATCCACTCTGGTAAATTACCCATATCGTTAGTTATTACTGGCTGACACATTTCATTAACACCCCAGTAACCATTGCCTCTCCTTTGATTGTCATCATGGTCAAAAAAAGAAGATAAAATAGATTTTCCTTGTGTTACTTGCTGACAATTTCCATCTTCATCTTGATAAACACTTGAAGCAAAAACTGTGCGCAAATTTGACACAACATATGGTGCGTTTTTTCCAATACCAAAAGAGCCAGACTCATCTCCAGATTTCCCCGTAACCCCTTTCGCTTTCAGATAAATATAAAAAGGTGCGTTCTTTTTTTTGCTCTCCCACCACATTCCTGTGGTATTAAAATCAGAGAACTCAAACACTAGACATTTTGTAGAATTAAGCGTATTCAACGCTTTTTTATAAAAAATTTTCGGTCTATCATCCCCATCTGATCCAATCTCCTTCAAAAATGAATCATATGCCATTTTTACATTCTCTTTTAACTCCTCAACATTAGGGATAGAAGCTACATCAACCTCCTTAAGATTTAGTTTAATAATGACTTTCTTTTGATTGTCTAATGGAGCATCAAGCGAGTTTTGCGTTCCTTCACGCGCAAAATTCGTAATAGGGTCTCCTTGAAACCACTCCATGCCAGCATCATTAGTACCATCCCATTCATCACTGTTATCTAGAGGGTGCGTCCAACCTATTGTCATTTTTTTGTCCTCACTTAAATTAACCTATAAAACTGAAAAAATTACACATCAAAACCTTCATCAATCATCCTCAATAATATTCTATTGATTGCAAAAATCTGCCGTGTTGTTGGTACCCTACCCACGCCAACCTTGCTAGGGAATACTGATAGTAATTCTATATCATTTCCATAAAATTCTGTGCTATTTCGTGCAAAATCAAGAGCTTCATCCCAGTTAATGCCGTTTAATTTTTCAAAAATTTCTGCTTCATTTTCAACATCTTGCCCACCTACACCACCTTTCTGAATAATTCTGAGGTCTTCATTCGAAATTAAACTACTTAAATAATCTTCGTTTAAATAATTGTTGTCTAATGATGAAATATTTGATTTAAACGAATTTAAGCATTCAATACTTCTTGAAAAAGAAAACACGTTTCTTCCTTCTATACCAATAGTTTGAGCACTAAAAAAGTCAACTACATAATCAATAATCTCAATTAATTGACTTTGCATGCTGGAGTACAACAATTGAACTTCCCAAACTTTCTCAAAATCAAGATTCTTGTCCGTTTTGCTTGACAAAAACATCAGCATAAATAGACTGTAAGCAATTGTTGGCTGAATTTCATTACCAGCAACTTCTTCCATTACAAGAAGCCTACACTCACTAAACATAATTTGTTGTGATATAAGGCGTTTGTAAAACACATCATTAAGCAACCCTTCGTCTCTCTCCCAATCTTTCTGGATATTGTTAGCAAAATATTTAAAAGCAATCTGAGCGCCTTGAATTGCGTGATTTGGACTTCCATCAAATATAATGGCAATTTTTGCTAAATCAGTTTTAGTGATTAATTGAGATTTAGGGAACTCTTGTTGGAAAATTAACCTTTCTGCAGTAGTTCTACTACCTACTTCATTTTGATACTGGCCACGTGATCTTTCATAAAACCATTTTGTTGGTCTTACTTGACCTTCTTGTATTGGCGCCCTAATTCTACGAGATTTTTTCTCCATTGCTCGATGAAACGGGTGATTTGAGAAAAAATCAGAATCAGCAATTCTATTTTGAGTATTTGCGAATCTTGAAATATTTGGAACAACTTCCTCATCTGATTCATCATCAATTATTGATAGTTTCATCTGAATAAAAACACCATTTAGATCTGAGAACCCTTTAGCTTGGGAATGAAATAAAGTTGCTGTGGTCTGACCACCATTAACTATTTGTAAATTCTTTAATTTAGATATATTTCCATCGCTATCCAGTTCATAACTTTCTGCAGTTGCTGTGATACCGTTGTTATAAGCAAAAAACATTTCAGGATTATTTTTTAAAGTATTTCTCATACCTTTGTTGACTTTACCTCTAAATTGCAAAAAAGAGCGTACATTTGCTTCCAGAAGTCTAGCTCCATATTTTTTATATAATGTTGCAATTACACTGCCCGGGACTACACATAAAAAAGAGGAGTACTTATGAGACTCGAGATGTGCAGACAAAGAAGGTATCGCTGTTCCAAATTCATTTACAAAATTAATTTCAATAGCCTCGGCCATTCCTTGTGTATTTTCATTATCATAAAATCGTTTAATATCCCAAATATCTAAAGTGGTTGGAAAATTGTGGAACCACTCATCTTCTTTTATTGTTATATCTCTAATTCTTTTACTTAAAACCGTATTGGTAATTAACGTAACCTTAACTTGATTAATTTTTTCTTCAAAATCATAAATAAATTTTGCAACCTCATGCGCCTCTTCCTCGTAAGATCTCTTTAACTTTTCCAAGAAAACATCTTTCATAGAGTTTTCAAAAAATTTTTTTGTGTTAGACAGTAATTTTGTAATTTCGGTATTTGTTATTGTTTTTAAATCTTGATCAGAATTAAAATGACATAAGTATAGAATTATTACACCTCTATCCTGCACATACTCATAACCATCTATTCTTAAAGAAGGTGCCTTAAATGGTGTGTATTTATAACCGCCATTGGCCATATTCTCATCATGCGAATCATATTCAAAAGAATATCCATCCTCTATAAGCACTTTCATACAATCTTCAAAAAATATTTCATCTGCTTCAACCATGCTTGCAGATGACCTATTTGAAACTGACATCATAAAGTCTTCGTAATAATCCTCTAAAGGCATAAAGCCCTCCCAAAAAGTTTACTCATAATAGTTTTTTTGTTATTTTTCATAATTTAAATTTTTCTTTTTTTAAACTTTCTTGAAACTTAAAGCTAATTTCCTTAACTTTTTGATTTAATGAGCTCATAATCTTTCTAACTTCATCGTCAGTATATCCATATGATGATGAGTTAGACAGGTTGCCGATTAACTCTAATTGCTTTATTGCGTTATTCACTCTTGCATTAGCCAATCTTTTAAATTTATCTTCTTTTGATTC
>DUAO01000012.1 GCA_012960805.1 Flavobacteriales bacterium
CCACCCCTACTGCTGTTATGGTAGGTATTGGGCGTGCTGCCAAAAATGGAATATTGATAAAAGGTGGTGATACATTAGAAAAATTAGCAAGCATCAAAAACATAGTTTTTGATAAAACAGGCACCCTTACCACTGGCAAATTCATTGTATCAGAATTTACGGCTATAGAAGGAGAAGAAAAAGAGATACAAAACATTATTTACAATATTGAACAGCACAGCTCACACCCTATAGCAAAATCATTATGCACTGCTTTTGAGACAGGTAGCAATCATCTTGAATTATCAAATATAAATGAGCAAAAAGGGATTAGTATAAGTGCAGAAATTGGGAGTAACATCTACACTATTGGCTCATCAAAAATATATCCCTCTGCTGAGCAACATGATTTATTTGTACTGAAAAACAACACCCTTATCGCTACACTTAATATAGGTGATGAATTGAAAATAAATACGTCTACTATTATTTCATCATTACATAAAAGCAACTACACCACTACCCTTTTGAGTGGAGATAAAAAAGTAAAATGTGATAATTTAGCTACTGAATTAGGAATTAAGGCTACATACAGCGAACAATTACCTCAGGATAAAATTGCTAAAATTGAAACACTTACAAAAACAAATGAAACTGCAATGGTTGGTGATGGAATAAATGATGCTCCTGCCCTTGCAAAAGCTACAATTGGAATATCATTAGGAAATGCCACTCAAATTGCAATTCAGTCAGCTGATGTAATACTGCTAAATAATGAGGATTTAAATCAACTACCGAAAACAATGCAAATTGGAAAGCACACTTTACTAACTATAAAACAAAATCTTTTTTGGGCATTTTCCTATAACTTAGTCGCTATTCCTATAGCAATTATGGGGCTACTCAACCCCATGTGGGCAGCACTTTTTATGGCTTTTTCGGATGTTATTGTCATAGGAAACTCTATTAGATTGCGCTATAAGAAGATTTTTTAGTAAATTAGCGCCTTAAAAACAATCAAAAACAAATTATATGAAAAAAACGACTACAATTATAGCTAGTTTATTAATTGCTGTAGGAATGACTGCACAAATAGTACCTGGACAAAATCATAATGGTTTATTAAAAGCCAAGAATGATAAAATAACCATGAGTGGTGATGAAGTATTAAGTTATTTAATAGTTAATCCTAACCCACATACTTCTGCAGTATTAAATTCAAAGTCTACAATGACTGAAACATTAATTGGTACAACAACTTACGATTTACAATCTAATGCTGCTGTACAAAATAGAATTCTACGTCATTCTGATGGAAGTATTTCTACAGCTTGGACAATGAGTCAACAATACAATACTTCATACTCTGATAGAGGAACGGGCTATAACTTTTTTGATGGAACTACATGGGGTGCTCAGCCTACAACCAGATTAGAAGGATCAAGGGGTGGATGGCCATCAATTCTTAAAATGGGTTCTGGAAAAGAGACCTCAATAACTCATAATACTGACAATTCATACGTCAACATGGCTCATAGAGCTACAACTGGCAGCGGAACATGGGCTGATCAAATTATCTCGTCAAGCGATAGTAATGGAGTATATAGATATATGATATGGAATAGATCAGCGGTGGGCGGATTAAATAATGAAACAATACATATGGTTGCATTAACTGCTCCTACAGGAAATGGTGGCGCTACATATAATGGTCTTGATGGAGCTCTTTTATATTACCGTTCGCAAGATGAAGGAGTAACTTGGGATAGAAAAGATATACAATTACCTGGGATGGATACTTCAATGTTTATAGGAATGAGTGGGGATGTATATGCAATTGCTGCACAAGGAGAAACGGTTGTTGTTGCTTACTTTGATGATTGGGGAGATTCATTTATTGTAAAATCAACTGACAATGGTGACACTTGGACTAAAACAACTTTCCTTGATTTCCCGGTTGAGAAATATGCAATGGATGATGGACTTGATTTGGATGGTGATGGTATACTAGATCAAGTATATTCTTCAGATAATAATGGTGCTGTTATATTAGACGCTACTGGACAAGCACATGTGTTTTATGGAATTATGATGTACGTAGATGATGATTTAACTGATGGGAGCTCAAGCTGGTACCCTAGTATTAATGGCTTAGCATATTGGAATGAAAGTTTTGGTGCTGATATGACACCAGCTACAATGCATGCTGGAGACACTTCATTATGGTATTCAGATATGATGAATGACCATTGGATTACAGCTGTACCAGATTTAGATGGCGATGGAATAGTTGGCGGAGTTGATTCAACTGGTGGCTATGCACTTTATTATAATTCAAGAGCATCTATGCCAAATGCAGGATTTTCAGCAAATGGAGAAATTTATTTATCATTTTCAGGATATACTGAAACAGCTAGTACTTCCACTCAAGTTTTTCGTCATATTTATATAACCAAATCATCAGATGGAGGAACTACATGGAAAGACCCTGTAGATGTTACGCCACATACTATCTGGGGTGGTGCACAAGAATGTGTATTTGCTTCAATGAATCCTGTTGTGGATGATAAAATAAGAATTGTTTATCAGAAAGATTTTGAACCAGGATTAGCTGTTAGAGGTGATGAAGATATGGTTGATAATAATGAAATTATTTATCTTGAAATTGACACTGTAGGTTTGTTTGATACTCCTTTAGCAATTACTCAAATAACTAGTTCAACTCATTTTTCAGTTTATCCTAATCCAGCAACTAACTTTACTACTTTGGAGATTTCTTCAGATAAAACTCAGACTATTAAAATTAGTGTTTTTGATTTATTAGGTAAAGAAATTACTAAAAAAGAGAAAGTTATTTTCTCTGGAACAACCTTAGAAACAATTAATATTTCTGAATATCAAAATGGAATTTACTTTGTTAACCTACAAATAGGAACTCAAGTAATTACAAAAAAATTAGTGATTACTAATTAAAGCTACTGAATACAAAAAGAAAAAGCCGAGCATCTGCTCGGCTTTTTTTATACTTTTATTTTTTTCTATACAATATCCAATAAAGAATCTACCTTAGGCATTTGATGAGCCAAAAACCCTTCGGCATATTCACAATTACTTTGTCTACCTAAATCTTTAGCTCGATAGCTTACACTATCCAAAAAGCCTTGAGATGAGATAATGGTTTCACTTTCCATAGAATCAGTATTGAAAAACTGTGAAGTATAGGCTTTTACTGCTAATAACTTAGCGTCCATTTGCTTAGTAATATCTACTACAATATCAGGGTTTAGGTTATTAAATTGTATGTAATGGTAAATAGCTTTTGGTCTCCAAACTTCTTGATCAGTTTCAATCTTTTCAAGTCCTGAAAGAAAACAGGCATCAACTGTTATTTGAGAGCTTCTACCATGATCAGGATGTCTATCAGACACTGCATTGGTTATCACAATATCAGGACAATATTTTCTTATCTTTTTTATCAGAGCTAATTTATGATGCTCATCATCTTTGAAAAAACCATCCTTAAAATCCATATTTTCACGAATGGTAACTCCCATTATTTCAGTAGCTACTTTGGCTTCTGTATTCCTAGTTTCAGCTGTTCCTCTTGTCCCTAGCTCTCCCCTAGTTAAATCAATAATTCCAACTTTTTTTCCTTTTTGAACTTCTTTAATTACTGTACCACCACACCCAAGCTCTACATCATCAGGATGAGCTCCAAAAACTAAGATGTCTAATTTCATTAGTAGTGTTTTTTATATTTGAATCTTGCTAAAATAGCTGAAATTATAGTAATAACTACCAAGTAATATACAAAAGTAGGAATTGGCATAGGATCGCCAGCGGCATAAGAATGTAACCCTGACAGGTAATAATTCACTCCAAAATAAGTCATAATAATTGACCAAATTGCAACTAAAGATGCAACATTAAAAACATACTTTCCTTTAAGGGGTGGAATAAAACGCATATGCAATACAAAGACATATACCAACACACTGGCTAAGGCCCAGGTTTCCTTAGGATCCCATCCCCAATATCTACCCCAAGATTCATTTGCCCAAACGCCACCTAAAAAAGTGCCGATTGCCAACATAAATAAACCTACTTGCAAGGTTTTTTCATTTATTAATGTCAATTCAGTTAGCGTATTTGCTAGTTTTGATTTATTAGTTTTATTAGTGAAAATAATGAGCCACAAAGCAATAAAACCAAGTATTGCTCCTAAAGCCAAGAAACCATAACTAGCCACAATTATAGCCACATGTATCATCAACCAATAGGATTTTAAAACAGGTACTAGATTCGTAATTTCAGGATCAAGCCAATTCAGGTGAGCAACCATTAACAATAAAGAGGCAACAATAGCAGTTGCCGCTAAAGTTAGTAAGGATCTTTTACTAAAGATTAACCCTGCAAGCACAGTTGCCCAAGCAATGTAAATCATGGATTCATAACCATTACTCCAAGGCGCATGTCCTGAGATAATCCACCTCATTATTAAACCAGAACTATGTGCAAGAAACCCTAAAATAATTAACCGCTTGAAAGTAGTAATTAAGACGCGAACTAGTTTAGTATTCTTAAATAATTTTACGATTAGTAAGATTAGAAATATCAACCCTACCATGCAATAATACATGAATAAATTAGCAAATAAGCCCATTTTATTATACGTTATTTCCAACTGAATTTTCCAAGCAGATGGCATAACATTAGCCCCATAACGATTCTGAAACTTGTTTATGTAATTTACAATACTATCAGCTGTCGCCCAATTATTATCCTGCAATCCACTCCCTACTGCCCTGAAATACATAGGTATTATATTAGCTACAAACAAGGAATCATTTCCAGAAAATTTAGCATGCTCAGTATACGCAAGCCAAGTATTGTTAGAATCATTTGGTAAAGGAAAAAACCTAAAAATTCCACCATTAAAAACTGTAAAACAAATATTTATTCTTTCATCAACTTTAATAATTTCCTTTTCATATTCTGATCGTTTTGCAGGCAATTTAGCATAAGCATCTTCTATCAGTTTTGTCAAAAGATAATGTCCATTTTCACCAAAAAAACTATTAAAAGACACCCTTATATATTTTGAATTCAAATCATTACTGCCTAATAGTTTTCTTAATGTTGGATGGGAAACTTTTACGAGACTATCCTTACTCCAAGCTACAGGGTTATTCATCATCCCTAATATCACTTGAGTAGCTGATAAATCATTGAATTTATCTTTACCGTATATCTTCCTTAGGAACTCTGAACATAACGTATTTGCAGGTTTTAATCGCCCACCATTATCCTGAACCACCAAACTTTCAAACCGAGCTGCATGCTCAGCATTTACAACATCATCAGCTTGAGCTGAAACAGAGAAAAATAATGGAAGAATAAGTACTAATGCCGTTTTATTTAGTTTTTTTAATTTTTGAGTAAGTGAGTTAAATCGCGTACTTTTAGTCAAGAAAACAAGTATCATTCCTAAAGCCATTAAAGAATAACCAATATAGGTAATAAGTGTGCCCCACCAATCATGATTTACAGAGAGTATCGTTCCTTTTTCATCCTTATCATAAGAAGATTGGAACAAACGAAACCCTTTATGTTGCAATACATTATTCATAAAAATCCTATGTTGAGTTTCTGTGTCATTTTCCAAAATACTAACCTCAGCAGCAAAGGAAGAAGGACTCATAGAACCCGCATATCTATCCAACTGAAAATCACGTAATTTAACCCTAAACGGAACGCTATAATACTTTGAGCCATAGGATAACTTGAAATTCAAATCATCAATAGCAAACACTTCATTATCTCCTTGATAACCCTTACCCCCATACAGAGTAATCACCTTTTCTTTTCCGTCTGAAATTACTTTCACAATTAAAGCATCTTCTGCTCCATCATTCATTACATTAGAATTACTGACTGCTTGCATTTTAGCATTTTCCAATACTTCCTTCAATACAAAGTTCAATCCATTAGCCGTATGTAATGTTCTTGTGTTCATTGTAAAATCAGTAATAGCTAAAAAGTGGTCAGTCACACGAGTATCCATACTCATAGTCTCTACCTCATAAGGAGAGTTACACATAATTACATCAATGGCTGAACTTAAGTTTATTGCTCCTTGCAAAGGGTTATTAAAAGTAAACGCCTCCCCTTTAATTACTCTTTGTTCCTTATCCTTTAAATATTCTGATTGCATTCCATTTTCACCAGGAACAACAATATGTAGCATTGCAGTTCCATCTTGAACATTTACAAATAAAGAATCCTTTACATTGGGCAGGAAATCAGAATATTCAATTCTAATATCATGATCTTTAAAATTAGGTTTTAAAGAAAAATAATTTGATGGAAGAAAAGGTAGGTTAATGTGTTTTAATATTGGTGTGTGGTCACATGTTTTTGTAATTCCTGAAAGCAATAACTTTTCAGGATGATTAAGTTGATGGATTTTATCATTAATATGAATTTGCAAAAAAGTATCGTCAGAAATAAACTGATCTGTACTTTCACCTTCACGAATATGCATCATTCCTTCATACGAAATATACCTAGTAATTCCTGCACCAATCAAAATAAGAATAAACGATAGGTGAAAGGTTAAAGCCGCTATCTTTTCTATACGAAATAACTTATATTTAATGAGGTTATTAATTAAGGCATAGGTTAATAAAACAAATATCATCTCGAACCACCGAGCATTATAAATCAATGCCTTTGCTGATGTTCTGCCAAAATCATTTTCAATAAAAGTAGCATAGCCAATTGAAAAC
>DUAO01000013.1 GCA_012960805.1 Flavobacteriales bacterium
TAATAAATTATATTTTTTCATGATTAATTTTTAAATTATTAACAAAAGTACTAAAAAATAAATAAAAATCAATTTTTTTACTAATGTTGTAAGGCAGCCTCATTCAATTCTTTATACCAAGCCTCACCATATTTACGAATAAGTGGTTCTTTCAAAAAAATATAAACCGGAATTTCTAATTCACTACCACATTTACAGGCAGGCTCACAAATCTTAATTTTCTCATAATTTACCGCATCAAAATCACGATACTGTTTTATGCGTATCGGAAATAAATGGCAAGAAATTGGTTTTTTAAAATCTGTTTTACCATCCAAATACGCTTTTTCAATAGTGCATTTTGTAATTCCATTTTCAAAAGTTACAAAAGCACATTCACAGTTATTTACTAGCGGAGTGGTCAAATCACCATCCGCATCATATACAGCAACTCCCTGATTTTCAATCTCAGTAATTCCTTCTTTTCTCATATAAGGTTTTACTTTCTCGTAAATTTCATCTAGTATCTTTTCTTCCTCTTTTAATAGTGGCGCACCAGAATCTCCCTCTACACAGCAAGCCCCTTTACATGCATTTAAATCACAAACAAAATGCTTTTCAAAAACATCCAAAGAAATTATTTTATCCTCTACTTGAATCATAAAGCAAAACTACAATAAATTACTACTTTTGTAGCATGGCAAATTATGAAGATGTCTTTAAAAAAGTAGTAGCGCATTGCAAAGAGTATGGTTATGTATTCCAATCCTCAGAAATTTATGATGGTTTAGCGGCCGCTTATGATTATGGCCCTAATGGAGTAGAATTAAAAAACAACATCAAAAACTATTGGTGGAAATCAATGGTGAATATGCATGAAAATATTGTAGGATTAGATTCTGCCATTTTTATGCACCCTACTACTTGGAAAGCCTCTGGACATGTAGATGCTTTTAACGACCCTTTAATTGATAATAAAGATTCAAAAAAAAGATACCGTGCAGATGTGCTTATTGAAGATCATATTGCTAAAATTGAAGCTAAAATTGAAAAAGATTGTGTAAAAGCAACCAAGCGTTTTGGAGATGCTTTTAATAGAGAAGAATTTATTTCTACAAATGGTAGAATTTTGGAAAGACAAAAACAAATTGATTCAATAAAAGAGAAAATGAATATTGCACTTACTTCTGGTAAATTAGAAGATGTAAAATCATTAATTGAAGAATTAGATATTAAATGTCCTGTTTCGGGAACAAATAATTGGACGGATGTTCGTCAGTTTAACCTGATGTTTAAAACCCAAATTGGGGCTACTGCTGATGGTGCTTCTGACCTTTATTTAAGACCAGAAACTGCACAAGGTATTTTTGTAAACTTCCTAAATGTTCAGAAAACTGCCCGCATGAAAATTCCTTTTGGAATTGCTCAGATTGGAAAAGCATTCCGTAATGAAATTGTTGCGCGTCAGTTTATTTTCCGTATGCGTGAATTTGAACAAATGGAAATGCAATTTTTTGTTCGTCCAGGAGAAGAAATGAAATGGTACGCTTATTGGAAAGATTTCCGAATGAAATGGCATAATTCTTTAGGGATGGGAGAAGAGAATTATCGTTTTCATGATCATGAAAATTTAGCGCATTATGCCAATGCTGCTGCCGATATTGAATTCAAATTCCCATTCGGATTTAAAGAATTAGAAGGCATTCATTCCCGTACTGATTTTGATTTAAAAGCACACCAAGAACATTCTGGAAAAAAATTACAATATTTTGACCCAGAAATTGAAGAAAACTATGTGCCTTATGTAGTCGAAACATCAATTGGATTAGACAGAATGTTTCTTGCTGTTTTAAGTCACTCTTTTCGTGAAGAAGATCTAGAAAATGGAGAAAGTAGAGTGGTATTAAAAATCCCTGCTTTACTAGCTCCTTTAAAAGCTGCTGTCCTGCCACTAACTAAAAAAGATAGGATGCCAGAAAAAGCAAGAGAAATCATGAAGTCACTTCAGTTAGATTTCAATTGCCAATATGAAGAAAAAGATTCTATTGGGAAAAGATACAGAAGACAAGATGCAATTGGAACACCTTTCTGTATTACTGTTGATCATCAAACTTTAGAAGACAATACAGTTACTTTACGAGACAGAGACACAATGAAACAAGAAAGAGTTTCAGTTGAGAAATTGCATTCAATTATTGCGGAGAAAGTAACTATTGCTAAATATTTAGCTTAGTTTGCTCCTTCAGTAGTCACTGAAATTTTATCAAAAGCAGCATCAATTGGAGGTTGGATTTTTTCCACCTCAACTTTAACTTTTTGCACTTTGTGTAGGGGTAAAATTGCATCTACAATTCTTTTGGCAGGATGTTCTATCATGTTGGAGCGAATTGCCATTTGCTCTTTTACAATCTCAATGATTTTTACATAGTCCACTGTATCATTCAAGTCGTCTGTTTTTTCAACTTCAGAAGTATCTGCAGTAACCCAGACACTTACAATAAAATGTCCCCCCAAAACTGCTTCTTCTGGCAAATGACCATGATGCCCAAAAACTCGCATTCCTTCTACCGTAATCAATCCCATCAGTTGATTTTTTCTAAAGCAGTTTCCATTCTTTGTATCGTCTCTTCTTTTCCTAAAAGAGACGCTATATCAAAAAGAGATGGTCCCATTCCAAGTCCTGTTAAAGAAACCCTAAAAGCAGGCAATAACATTCCCATTCCTAGTTCGTTTTCTTCCAAATATTTTTTAAATTCTATTTCAATACTTTCAGATGAAAAATCTGATAATTCTTCCAATCTATCTTTTAATTCTGACATATATTTTGGAGTATCTTCTTTCCATTTTTTACGAATAGTTTTTTCATCATAAGAAGTAGGTGCAACAAAATAATATTTTCCTCCCTCCCACATATCTTTTACAAAAGTGGCTCTTTCTTTTAATTGCTCGCAAACTTCCTGTACAAAACTATCTTCTTCCTCTACCCCATTTTCTTTTAAAATTATTTGCAACTCTTGCGCTAAATCTTCTTTGGTTTTTGCTCTTAAATATTGCTGATTGAACCATCTTGTTTTATCAAAATCAAATTTAGCTCCTGCCTTTCCTACTCTCTCTAAAGTGAAGCTTTCTATCATTTCTTCCATTGAGAAAATCTCTTGTGTAGTACCTGGATTCCATCCTAAAAAGGACAACATATTAATAACAGCTTCCGAAATATATCCGCTTTCTCTGTACCCCGAACTAATTTCTTTTGTTTCAGGATTCGTCCACTGAGTTGGGAATACTGGGAACCCTAATCTATCTCCATCTCTTTTACTAAGTTTTCCGTTTCCATCTGGCTTTAAGATAAGTGGTAAATGTGCAAATTGCGGCATTACATCTTCCCATCCTAAATATCGGTACATCAAAACATGTAAAGGAGCAGAAGGCAACCACTCTTCTCCTCTAATTACATGCGAAATTTTCATTAAATAATCATCCACCACATTTGCTAAATGATAAGTTGGCATGCCGTCTGATTTAAAGATAACTTTATCGTCCATATTATTGGTGTTTACCACTACCCATCCCCTGATAATATCGTTTAGTTTTACCTCTTCATTTCTAGGCATTTTTATACGAATAACATACTCATCCCCTGCTTTCATTCTTTTATTCACTTCATCTTCCGAAAGGGCTAAAGAGTTTTGCATTGTAGATCTAGTTACTGTATTATATTGTGGTGAAGGAACGCCTGCAGCCTTCATTCTTTCACGCATTGCAGTCAACTCTTCTGAAGTATCAAATGCATAATAGGCAAAACCATGTTTTATCAATTGCTCGGCATATGGCAAATACAAATGTTTTCTTTCTGATTGTTTGTACGGACCGAAATCTCCCCCTTCTACTTCACTTTCATCAAATTCAATACCACACCATTTTAAGGAATCTACAATGTATTCTTCTGCCCCCTCTACAAATCGTGCTTGATCAGTATCTTCCACGCGCAAAATCATCTTTCCTGCTTGATTTTTGGCGAAAAGGTAGTTATACAGTGCGGTTCTCACTCCTCCAATATGTAACGGTCCGGTAGGACTAGGGGCAAATCTTACTCTTACTTCTGACATTTTAGTTTAAGTTTTGGGCTGCAAAGATAAGATTTATCAGGTAATAGAGTTTTATGATAAGCCGTTAAAAGTTGTACTTTTGTAAAAATGAATACTCAGCCCAAAATAGAACTGTTTAGAAAACTAAATGCATTTGTTAAACGATTTTATACCAACCAGCTAATTAAGGGAGGTATTTATTCTATTGCTGTACTTACCATCTTTTTTATTATCTTTTCAATTGCTGAATATTTTACAAAATTTGATGTAGGAATGCGTACTTTTTTATTCTGGATCTATCTTATTATTAATACCCTAATAGCTGTAAAATATATTGCTATTCCTATTCTCCATTTATTTAGTCTTGGCAAAACGCTAACACACAAACAGGCGGCTAAAATTATAGGAACTCATTTTAGTGAAATAGGAGACAAATTGCTAAATATTCTGGAATTACAAGAAATGAGTGAGGCGGATAATGCATTAATAAATGCCAGTATCCAGCAGAAAATTAAAACTATAAAGCCAATTGCATTTGCAAATGCAATCAAGTATTCTGACAACAAGAAATATGCAAAATGGGTGCTTATTCCAGTTGCTATCATTTTACTTTTTATCATTTCCGGGAAGCAATACATTCTTACCGAAAGCTCCGCTAGAATTTTAAAACACAATACTTTTTTTGAGCCAAAAGCCCCATTTGAATATATCATTCTGAATTCTAAATTAGAAGTAATCCAATATGCCGATTATCCGCTAGCAATCGAAATGGAAGGTCATGAGATTCCTAGTGAAGTGTTTATTGTAATTAATGGAAATTCATTTCGCATAAAAAGCAATAGTAGCACTACATTCGAATATCTTTTTAAGGCAGTAAATGAGGATATTTCATTTCAATTTTTAGCAGGAGGTTATCATAGTAATTATTATACATTAAAAGCCCTTCCACAACCTAAGGTTGTTGATCTTAGCGTGTTTTTGAACTATCCAAGCTATACCAAAATTAAAGATGAGAGTATTAAAAATAATGGCGATTTAATTATTTCTGAAGGCACAATAGTGCTCTGGGATGCAAGCGTTCAAAACACTAAAAACGTAACTCTAGTTTTTTCTGGAAGTCAGCACAGTCAAAATACAGATAAGACGTTTAGTTATAAAAAACAGTTTTTCAACAGCACTACTTATCAAATTATCACCCTAAATGAGTATCAACTGAGTGATAGCTTATCTTATTTTATAAAAGTAATTCCTGATGCCTTCCCTTTGATTAAGGTAAATCAAAATTTTGATAGTACAAATGCTCAATTTTTGTTTAATGGCGAAATTGAGGATGACTATCTGTTGCAAAAACTAACTTTTAATTATCGAATTACTAGCAATGACACAAATCCTTTAGTCAGTCAAAAAATACCAATTAAGCAACTCTCAAAAGAACTCTTCTTCTTTACCTTTAAGTTTGATGAATTGCAATTAGCTGCCGGAACTGGAATTGAGTACTATTTTGAAGTGTGGGATAATGACGGTATAAATGGCTCAAAAAACACAAAAAGCAATCATTTTTTATACAAAGAAGCCAGCAAAGAAGAGTTAATTGCAAAAAAAGATGCCGAGAATGACAAAACAAAAAGCGGACTCAATAAATCAATTGCACTTGCTGATGAAATACAAAAAGACATTGCAGAACTAAACAAATCCATCTTAGAAAAGAAAGAAATAAGCTGGGAACAACAGCAGAAAGCAAAAGAAATACTAAAAAAGCAAAAGCAACTACAACAGCAAATAAAACAAACGCAACAGAAAAATAGCGATAACCTTAAAAACAAAGAGAAATTAAATTCATCAATACTTGAAAAACAAAAAAAACTAGAGGAATTAATGAATAAAGTTCTGGATGAAGAAATGAAAAAACTCCTACAAGAAATGGAGGAAATGATGGACAACGCTGACAAGGAAAAACTAAAAGATTTACTAGATAAATTAGATGAACAGAACATAGATTTAGAAAAAGAATTAGACCGAGAATTAGAGCTTTTCAAGCAATTAGAATTTGAACAAAAAGTAGAGGAAATCCTTGAAAAAATAGAAGAGCTAAAAAAAGAGCAAGAAAACTTAAAAGCAGAAACAGAACAAGGTAAAACTAATAAAGAGGAACTTGCGGACAAACAGGAAGAGCTAAGTAAAAAAATGGAAGATTTGCAAAAAGATTTGCAAGACTTAAGAAAGAAAAATATGGAGTTGGAAGAAAAAAATAAACTTCCTGACACTAAGGCTAATGAAGAAGATGTAAAAGAAAAAATGAAGGAAAGTAAGGATGCTCTTCAGCAAGGAAAGAAAAAGAAAGCACAGAAAGCACAAAAAAAAGCGATAGAAGAATTAGAAGAGATAGAGCAACAATTGCAAAGCATGCAACAAAGTAGTGGGGAGGACAAACCAATAGAAGATATGGAGACCTTAAGAAAAATTCTAGAAAACTTAGTTACTCTTTCTTTTGATCAAGAAAGCCTAATGCAGACTGCCAGAAATACCCCAAGAAACAGTGCTGAATTTATAAAAATTGTTCAGAGGCAAAACAAACTAGCTGATGATAGTCAAATCATTGAAGATTCTTTATTAGCCCTTAGCAAAAGAGTAGTTCAGATACAAGCCACTATAAATAAAGAAATTTCTGCTATCAAGAATAATATGAATAAAGCAACTCAGGAGCTAGAAGAAAGACAAGTTGAAAAAGCAGCAAAACGACAACAATTGGTAATGATGTCAACAAATAATTTGGCTTTACTTTTAGCAGAGATATTGGAGCAAATGCAAAAAAATTTAGAAATGCTCCCTTCACAATGTAACAGACCTAAAAATTGTAATAAGCCAAATCCTAATTGCACAAAACCCTCAATGTCACAACTAAAAGAAGCTCAAAAGAAGCTCAATAAAGAAATGAAAAAGGGTAAGAGCGGAAAGAAAGGGGAAAAGAAGGGAGAGCAAGAAGCAAAAAAATTAATGCAATTAGCAAAAAAACAAGAGGCTATCAGAAAACAACTAATGAAATTAAGAGATGAGCAAGGTAAAAATGGGGAGAAAGGAAAGATTGACAAGATATTAGAGGATATGGAGAAAAATGAAGTAGATATCATCAACAACCGAATAACGCGAGAAACATTAGCAAGGCAAGAAGAAATTCTCACTCGTTTACTTGAAGCTGAAAAGGCTGAAAGAGAACAGGAAGAAGATGATAAAAGAAAATCAACAGAATGGAATTTTACTCCAGATAATACTACTGAGCAATACCTTGATTACAAAAAGCAAAAACAGCAACAGGAAGAACTTTTAAAAACTACACCTGTACAGCTAAAGCCTTATTACAAAAAAAAGGTAAATACTTATTTCAATACTTTAATCAAGGAAGAAAAATGATAGATTATCAATACATAAAAAATCAAGAATTAAGTAATGATGAAAAAATTAGTTTGTGGCTTAATAATGTGATTGAAGAAGAGGGGATGCAAATAGGAGAGCTTGTTTATGTATTTTGTAAAGATGATTATTTACTTGAAAGAAACATTCAGTTTTTGAACCACAACACACTTACAGATGTGATTACATTCGATTACTGTAAAGGTAAAATTGTTAATGGCGATATTCTTGTAAGTACCGAAAGAGTAACTGAAAATTCCAAAATCTACAAGGTTAATTATTTAACTGAATTACATAGAGTCATGGTGCATGGATTACTGCATTTGCTAGGTTATAATGACAAAAATGAAGAGGACATAAGAACTATGCGTAAAAAAGAAAATTATTATTTAAATAAGTTTATTAATAGCTGATTTTCAGTTTTTAAAAATTTATTGATAACAAATATTATGAAATTAGAAGAACAATATGATGTGATTATAGTGGGAGGCGGACATGCTGGCTGTGAAGCGGCACATGCTGCCGCCACATTAGGATCAAAAGTATTATTGGTTACGCAGAGTCTAGAAACTCTTGCGCGTATGTCCTGCAACCCAGCTATGGGAGGTGTCGCTAAAGGACAAATAATCCGAGAAATTGATGCTTTAGGAGGAATGTCAGCAATAGTAACAGACGCTTCTGCTATTCAATTTAGAATGTTAAACAAAAGTAAAGGGCCTGCTATGTGGAGTCCAAGAGCACAATGCGACAAAAAAGTATTTGAAAAACAGTGGCGCAAAACTCTTGAAAAAAATAAAAATATTGATTTTTGGCAAGATACAGTAGATAACATCACTACTAAAAAAGGAAATGTTACAGGAATTATCACAAAAATGGGGGTAGAAATAAGTGGTAAGAGTGTAGTGCTATGTAGCGGTACATTTTTGAATGGCCTCATTCATTTAGGTAAAAAAAATTACAAAGGAGGAAGGGCAGGGGAACCATCAGCTGAAGGTATTACAAAACAATTAATTGAACTTGGGTTTACCCGAGGGAGGATGAAAACCGGAACGCCACCAAGATTAGATGGTAGAACAATAGATTATTCAGCAACTGAAGAACAGGCAGGAGATGAAAAAACCGTTAGTTTCTCATACATCACTAAGGAAAAAATAAAAGATCAGCGCTCTTGCTTCATTACCTACACAACCCCTGAAGTACACGCAATATTAAAAGAAGGATTTGAAGATTCTCCCATGTTCTCCGGAAGGATAAAAGGTTCAGGACCAAGATATTGCCCTTCTATTGAGGATAAAATAGAGCGTTTTTCTACTAAAGATAGGCATCAATTATTTATTGAACCTGAAGGTAGGGATACAATTGAAATTTATTTAAATGGATTTTCAACTTCTTTACCAGAAGACGTTCAATTAAAAGCCCTCAGAAAAATAAAAGGATTAGAAAAGGTAAAAATGTTCAGAGCAGGATATGCTATTGAATACGATTATTTTCCGCCAACACAGCTCAAGCACACTTTAGAAACTAAGTTAGTAAAAAACCTGTTTTTTTGTGGGCAAATAAACGGAACTACAGGCTATGAGGAAGCTGCAGCACAAGGATTAATGGCAGGGATAAATGCGCATCAAAATGCCTATGAAAAAAAAGAATTTATCCTTAGTAGATCAGACGCTTACATAGGGGTATTAATAGACGATCTTATTACAAAAGGGACGGAAGAGCCTTATCGAATGTTTACATCAAGAGCAGAATATCGTTTGCTTTTAAGACAGGACAATGCCGATATTCGACTTACAAAAAAAGGATATAAGTTAGGGCTAGCTAATGAAGAAAGGCTGCTACAATTACAAAAGAAAGAAAAAGAAACAGGAAATCTTATTAAATTTTTAGAGAGGCAAAGTATTGATCCAAATGAAATAAATTCAATCCTAAAGAAGAAAAAAAGCTCAATTTTAAAACAAAAAGTTAAAATTAAAACTATTCTTTCCAGACCTCACATTACAATAAATGACTTATTCGTCTGCAAAGAACTAAAGGATTATTTAGATAAAGAAACTCCTAGTTCAGAAGCTATTGAACAAGCAGAAATAGAGATTAAGTATGGTGGTTATCTAAACAAAGAAAAAGAATCGGTAGCCAAACTAAGCAGACTTGAAAACATAAAAATAGCTGAAGATTTTGAATTTGATAAATTACACTCTATTTCCACTGAAGGCAGAGAAAAGCTAAAAGCAATACAACCCAAAACTATTGGGCAAGCAACACGAATTAGCGGTGTTTCTCCTTCAGACATAAATGTATTACTAATTTACTTGGGGAGATGATATTACTAGATAAGTGCCCAGTTTGCTTAAACAAAAATTTAGCAAACAAACTACACTGCACTGATTACACTACTTCAAAAGAAAAATTCACAATTGTTTCATGTGAAACATGCGATTTTACTTTTACCAATCCTAGGCCAAAAGACGAATCATTAGGAGATTACTATAAATCAGACATGTACATCTCTCATACAAATAGTAGTAAGGGTTTGTTTAATTGGATGTACCAAACTGTAAGAAAATACGCTATAAGAACAAAACTCACCCTACTTAAAAGTGTGACAAATTTTGGATGCCATTTAGATGTTGGATGTGGGACAGGAGAATTCTTAAATGCTTGTCAACAAACAGGATTTAGGGTAAAAGGAGTAGAGCCCTCTAAGTTAGCTAGAGAGCAGGCTGTAAATAACTACAGTTTATCTGTAAGTGAGGATACAAATCTAGAACAATTTAAAGATAATAAATTTGATTCTATTAGCATGTGGCATGTACTGGAGCATGTGCCAAGCCTAATCAAAACAATTACTGAATTTAAACGAATTCTAAATAAAAACGGGAAGGTAATTATTGCAGTCCCAAATCATAAAAGCTGGGACGCAAGCTATTATGGCGAATTTTGGGCAGCATGGGATGTGCCAATTCATTTGTGGCATTTCTCAAAAGAAACCATTGAATTATTATTCAATAAAAATGGATTTAAACTAATTAAAACAAAGCCTATGCTATTTGATTCTTTTTATGTTTCGTTATTAAGTGAAGAATTTAAAACAGGAAAGAAAAAATTTATTAATGGATTTATCATTGGTATAATATCAAATATTATTGGTCTATTCACAAAAAGAGGATGTTCTGGCGCAATTTATGTGTTTGAAAAACAAAAATAAGTACATTTTAGTTGATTTAAGCGCCTTTCTATTAAATTATGTCGTATATAGTACGGGGAAGATAAGCTGTCGTGTTAGAGATGATGTAAATTGCTATTTGTCAACTTCATCATTTTCAGTATATTAGCAGTATTTACGGGCTAATTATCAATTTTTTAGTAATTTTGTATTAATCTTAAATTTATGAGAAAATATATTTTAATTATTGTATGTGTGCTTATAAACACTAATCTATTAAGCCAATGTTTAAATGCTAATAGCTTATATGTAACAAATATTACGCATATAAATGCTCTGGGTAATTGGACTTCCGCTCCAGTCCCTGATCATTATTTAATTCATTATAGGATATTAGGAACAACAAATTGGAGTAATCTTGGAAACATAGACTCTGCAATGGTAAGCAGGAATATTCCGCAATTACAACCATTAACAACTTATGAATGGCAAATAAAAACATTTTGTGATACTTCAAATCAACCAAATTCAGGCTGGTCACTTTCTGACACCTTTACAACTATAGCTTTTGTTGCGGCACCCTTCAATCCAATCATAACAAACACTATTTACAACAACATTTGTAACGTCAAAACCAGCCTTACACTAAACGCTAGTCAAGCGCAAAACGAACCTGACATAGGGACGTCAACCATTACTTCAGATGGGGGGCATTTTGATATTCAGTCGGTAGTAATGGGGGATTCGGTTGGTTACGCCATAATGAATACTAGTACTCAAACTATATTAAGTACATTGAAGGTGGGGATTATTGCTGGGCAGAACTATGCTATAATCAACTCATACGATAGCTTAGGAGCTTTCATTGGCTTTTTTGCAATAGAAAATGTAAATGGCGGAATAAAAGTAAGCTCAACCTCTCCGAATGATGGGAATAATTATACTAGTGGATTTACTAGTGAAATCTATTTTAGCAACCTATTTGTAACCCCCAACATTAATGGCCCTTTACATTTTTATACTGATATTCAATCAGAATTAGTTCCGCCTGATCAGTTTAATGACACAACCACAATTATGATTACCTGCACAAATTCTATGGCTGAAGAAATGCTACAGGGAACAAGCAATTATAAAATTTATGATTTATTTGGGAGGCCTGCTGTTTTCAAAAAAAATACAGTACTTATCTATAAATACTCAAATGGCAAAACCAAAAAAATTATTATCATAAAATAAGTGTGACCTAGGAGGGATTCGAACCCCCAACCGTCAGAGCCGAAATCTGATATTCTATCCAGTTGAACTACTAGGCCTAAAGCACAAAAGTAATCTTTAAATTAAGTATTGCAATTTTTTTTCTATTCAGAAGTTATCTGATTGTATTATGGTATTATTGCTCCAGCATTATGAAAAAATTATTTTTATTATTATTTCCTTTATTTATTCAAGGGCAAGATGTGGGAATTGGAAATTGGAAAGATTACCAATCTTATAATTCAGCTTCTTATATAGCTGAAGCTGATAACAGAATTTATTGTGTAACATCTGGAGGATTATTTTATCTTAATAAAGAGGATAATACGATAAATAGAATGTCAAAAGTAACAGGACTCTCTGATATTGGCGTAAAACAAGTCGCCTATTCTGAGGAGTTAAAGATTACAATTATAACATATGAAAATTGTAATATAGATCTTATAAAAAACAATCAAATTGTAAATATTTCAGATATAAAAAGGAAAGAAATTATAGGATTAAAATTAATTAATAATATTACTTTAAGAGACGGGATCGCATACCTTTCATGCTCATTTGGATTGGTTTTAGTTGATTTAGAAAAGGAAGAAATCAAAGACACATATCATGTTGGAAATGAAATTAGCATGTATGAAATAAATGGATGTGCATTCCTAGGAGATTCAATAATCACTGCAACATCTGAGGGTATGTTTTATGCTAATGCAAATTCTCAAACTTTATCTGACTACAATAATTGGTCAGCTCTTCCGGGTCACACAAATGAAGAAACATATGACAATGTTATAATTGCAAACAATTTCATAACAGGAGATTATTTCTTTGAACTTATTAGTATAAGTTACAATTACAATACTTTAATTAGGACTAAATTTGACAGAATTGGTGTTAATGAAGATGATGGAACTTATACAGAGTTAACTCATTCAAAATTCGAAAATATTAAATACGCTTGGATCGATAATGGAGCTATTATTTGGGTAGCAGATTCTATAAATGGGCTGTTAAAATTTATAAATTATGAGTATCAAGAAAGTTTTACCCCTGAGGGGCCTATTAGGAATGATGTTTATAGTTTAGAATTTGCTGAAAATAAATTATATCAATGCCATGGAGGTCATGCCAACTTTGGTTTAAATGCACTGATTAATGATGGTGTGTCAATAAAAGATGAGTATGATGATTGGAAAAATTATGATTTCTATAATCTTGGTAATGCAAGAGATATTCTAGAGGTTGCTGTTAGAAATGGGACAGAATATTACGCTTCATGGTACAATGGAATACCTGAAATGAAGGGTGGAGAATTAATTACAAAGCATGGTTATGCCAATACAAATGGAGTATTAGATACAGTATGGTATTCAAACAACAGGATAAGAATTTCTGACTTAAAATTTGATGAGGATGGGAATTTATGGGGGTTAAGCTCAGAAGTGAACCATCCTTTATTTGTTAAAACAAAAAATGGAGAATGGCATTCATTTACAATGTATCAAAGCCAAGTGGCTTTATTTTTTGATGATTTATTAATTGATAGTTATAATCAAAAATGGGGGATACTAGGTAGGAGTGCTGGAATATTTGTATACAACGATAACAATACCATTGAAAACTCTGCAGATGACCAATACAAATTATTAAACACAAATGTAGGTAACGGGAATCTGCCGTCATTACAAACTTACTCAATTGCTGAAGATTTAGATGGTGAAATTTGGATAGGAACTGATAAAGGAATTGGTGTTTTTTATAATCCTTCTTCTGTATTTTCTGGTGGAAATTTTGACGCACAACAAATACTAATACAAGAGGGGGATTACGGACAATATCTACTTAGTGAAGAGAAGGTGAAATGTATTACTATTGATGGGGCAAATAGAAAATGGATAGGGACTGAAAAATCAGGTGTCTTTTTATTATCAGAAGAAGGGACAGAAGAAATCCTACACTTTACAACTGAAAATAGTCCTTTATTTTCAAACAATATTATCGATATTGCTATTAATCCTGAAAATGGAGAGGTCTTTATTGGGACCGGGGTAGGACTTATTTCTTATCGTTCGGATGCAACAGAAGGTATAGCGACACAAGGAGAAACTCATGTATTTCCCAACCCTGTTAGAGAATCGTATAACGGCCCTATTGCTATAAATGGATTAGTTACTGATGTAAATATAAAAATTACAGATATTGATGGTAATTTAGTTTTTGAGGACTTTGCCAAGGGGGGGCAGGCAATCTGGAATGGGGAAAACAAGAATGGAGAAAGAGCCTCTACTGGTGTTTATTTGGTGTTTAGCACGGATATTAATGGGGTAGAAAAAACAGTAAGTAAAATACTATTTATTCACTAATGAAGTACAGCAGTAGGGCAATAGCGCTCAGCTATATCAAGCATGGAGAAAGCTCCGTAATTGCTAAGATTTTTACAGAAGAAAAAGGGCTTCAAAGCTTCATTATAAAAGGAGTGAGGAATAAAAAATCCAAAAAAAAACTAGGTCTATTTCAGGCGCTACAATTGTCAAACATAAACGCAACCTATCTCTCCAAAAAAAGCCTACAATACTTAACAGATATTAGTTTATTAAATTCTCAAACGCAAGAGGGAATAAATATGAAAAAGAATTTTCTTTCTCTATTTGTAGCAGAAGTAACCTCTAAAATATTACATGAAAATGAAGTAGATAAGCCTCTATTTCAATTTCTATGGAATTTAAAAAATACTTTAGCTACATCCAATAAAATTGATCCTAATTTTCCTATAATATTTATGATTGACCTTTCAAAATACATGGGTTTTTATCCATTAAACAAAAAAGAAAGCCGTGCTTATTTCAACTTAGAATTGGGAGAGTTTACAAACAATACTCAGCAACTTAATTATTATATTAATCAGAAAAATTCGCATTATTTTAAAGCTTTGCTGAACAAACAAAAAATTACAATTCCATACTCCAACAGAAATCAATTACTCTTAGATTTAATTGATTATTACAAACTCCAACACCATGAGCTTAAAAATATGACTTCCCATTTAATTATTGAATCCTTAAGAGCGTGAGGTATTTAATTTTCTTTTTTATCCTAACTGGGTTTCAGCTTAATGCACAAGAAATTCTTGTAATTGATGCTATTACTGGGCTTCCTGTTGAGGGGGTCAGCATTGTATCTAAACTTCACAAATCTGGTATAATAAGCAATAAGGAAGGGGCGTTAAACATAAGCTCCTTTAGTTCTGAAGACACCTTAAGTATTCAACATGTCTCCTACCAAACAATACAAGAAAGAAAAAGCTCAATAAAGAAAAAAACTATTCAACTATATCTAAAAACTAACGCATTAGAGAATGTAGAGATCCTTGATTCTAGAGTTCAGAGTTTTGAGAGTGTATTAACATATCTCAAGGCAACCTCCTTAACAATACGAAATACACAAAGCACGCAAACGGCTGATTTACTTGAAAAAACTATGGGGATTAGTATTCAAAATAGCCAAAATGGAGGAGGCAGCCCAAACCTAAGAGGGATGGAAGCAAATCGACTTCTAATAATAGTTGATGGTATACCATTAAACAATACAATTTTTAGAAGTGGTCATCTTCAAAACGCTTCAACAATTAACCCTTCCTTTCTTAAAAGTACTGAGGTATTATTTGGGCCAGCATCAGTAGCTTATGGCAATGGCGCAATGGGCGGGGCTATTCTGTTCAATACCAAGCCTCCAAAAAACAAAAATAGCATGGAGTTTATCCAGCAATATGAAAGTAGTTCCAATGCTGTGTTTACTTCTATTGTAGCAAATTATACATTGCAAAATAGTGCTAATATTAGTGGTTTTTCTTTGAAGTCTTATGGAGATTTGAAAATGGGGAACAATAGAAAACATGGCTTTTCAAATTGGGGGAAAGAAACGATAATCACAAAAGATAATATCCAAAAAGAAACTGCTTATCAGCAAGCTGATTTTTTTCATAAAACTTTATTTAAGATAAATAAAAACAATTTTTTACTCTTTAATTCCCAGTATTCAACCTCATCTAACATTAATAGATTTGATCAACTTAATAATATAAAAGAAGAAAAACAAGAATATAAATACTGGTACTATGGCCCTCAAAAACGATTTTTCCAAAGCATTCGATCAAAAAATTATTTCAAAAGCCTATTGGCTGATGAGGCTGTATTTACCGTTGCTTATCAAAACATTGAAGAATCCAGACACAAACAGAAAAATGGATATGATTTAATGAATAATAGGGCTGAATATTTACAGATTTTTGATTTTAAATCTGATTTTTTAAAACAAAAGAATATAGTTAAGTTTAACTATGGTTTTGATTCAAGATTTCAAAAATTAAACTCCGAAGCAAACCTATCAAATGAAAAGAATCTCTTTTACAATACTAGCCGCTATCCTGACGGGGGGACAGCTGTTTTAAATAATGCTATTTACTCACAAGTTAATCTTCAATGCACAAAAAATATAATGTTATTAGCTGGTAGTCGATACAGTATAAATTCACTAACCGCTTCATTTCAGGACACAATAACTATACATCTTCCGTTTAATGAAATTAGTGTGCAAAATAGATCTTTATCCAATTCATTCCAACTGCTTTATAGACTCAATAATGGGTTGACATTTAATGGAGCTATTTCAAATGGGTTTCGAAATCCAAATACAGATGATATTGGTAAAGTTTTCTCCAAAAATGATATCTCGGTTATAGTGCCTAATAATCAATTATCTGCTGAAAAATCATTGAATATTGAACTGGGACTACAATTAAAAATAAAAAACTTAATTAACCTGCAGATACAAGTATTTCAAACACAAATAACTGATGCAATAGAAAGAAGAGAGGCTACATTAAGTGGGTTTGATTCTATTATCTATGATGGTGAAATGATGAAAGTAATGATGAACACAAATATTGGAAGCGCTACCATAAAAGGACTTAATTTTGCTTGTCAACTAAATATTAATGACCATTTTTCACATAATACAATAATTAATATTATTGAGGGGCAAACCGCTAATAGTCTTCCGTTAGCACACATCCCTCCCACAAATATTATTAGCTCAATAAAATATAAGTATAAACAGCAATCTATTGATTTAAGCACGCATTATAATGGACTAAAGAAAGTGGGAGATTATGATTTAGAAGGAGTTGACAATCTTGAAGAGGCAACAATAATTGGAAATCCTTCTTGGTGCACTATCAACCTTAAATACCAAACAACAATTGACGAAAATTTAATATTGATTGCCGGTATTCATAATATTATGGATGTTCATTACAAGACTTTTGGATCAGGAATCAGTGCTGGTGGAAGGAATTTTTCATTAACTTTGCAATCTAAATTTTAAATCCTAATTATGACTAACTTATTGTTAACTATTATTTTTTGTTTTTTTAGTTTATTCGGCTTTTCTCAAATCTGGGAAGATGTATTGCTTAAAACAAATCCATCCCCTACAATTCAAGAAAAAAGTACTGCTTTTGAAAATTACCGTGCTTCTCATAATTATACTAAAGGAAATGGATTTAATCCTTATGCTAGAGAAATGGATTTCAGTCTGGAAAGAAGTTTTGGTGACGCTACATTTAAAGCGGACGCCTTGTTTATAGAATGGGAGAAAATACAGAGTAATGAATCTCATTTAAAAACTAGCTCACAAGCTAATTGGGTTTCAAAAGGACCTATCAATACACCTATCATTTTATCAAACGGGAAGAAAAGAGGAAACGGAAGAGTAAATTGTATTGCTTTCGATCCAAACAACCCAGATATAATATGGATTGGATCACCCGCAGGAGGCTTGTGGAAATCGATAGACGGTGGGAGCAATTGGACTACAGGTACAGACAACCTTCCTGTAATTGGCGTTTCCTCAATTGCAATTGACCCTACAAACACACAAAATATGCTAATTGTTACTGGGGATGCTGATGCTTCAGATACCTATAGCATTGGTATATTAAAATCAACTGATGGAGGAAATACTTGGAATACAACGAGCTTAAGTTATAATATCAGTGACGAGAAAACAATAAATAAAGTAATTATAAATCCAAATAATCCTGACAGTGTTTATGCTGTAACTAATAGCAATATTATGATAAGTACGGATGCTGGTTCAAATTGGATAATAATAGGGGCAATTGGTAGATGGCGAGATATTGAATTTAAACCTGGAACTCCATCAACTATCTATGCGGCAAAACAATCAAGTGGAGGCTCTAATATCTATAGAAGTATTGATGGAGGAGCAAATTGGAGTGTGATAAATAATGGGGTTGCGACAAGCGGTAAATATCGACCATTAATTGCGGTTACTCCAGATAATCCTGAGGTAATTTACGCTTTATATTCGGCTTCTGATTATGGATTTCATGGTTTATATAAATCCTCAGACGCTGGAAATAGTTGGGTTTTACAATCTAATACTCCAAATATCTTAGGAAGAGAGCCAGATGGAACGGGAATAGGAGGCCAATCATGGTATGACTTAAGTTTAGGAGTAGCAACAAATAATGAAAACTTAGTGTATGTAGGAGGAATAACTCTTTGGCGATCCGATAACGGAGGTGTGATTTGGGATATTGATGCAAATAGTGGTAATGGAAGTAATTATTCATATATGCATGTGGACCAACATGCGTTTGAATTTAACCCTCTCAATAATATTGCTTATGCTGGTAATGATGGTGGATTTTACAAATACATGGATAATCTTAATAAGTGGGTAGATATAAGTGATGGTTTGGAAATATCTCAATTTTATCGTCTAGGACGATCTCGATCTAACGCTGATAGAATTGTTGCTGGCGCTCAAGATAATGGCACTGAAATGCTAACAAATGGAGTTTGGGATGCTATTAGGGGGGCTGATGGCATGGAATGTGCAATTGACCCATATGATGAAGATATTATCTACTCAACTTCACAATACGGAGGCTTAAGGAAAACATATAATGGTGGGAATAACTGGAGTAATATAAAACCTGTGAGTTATGAAGGGTCTTGGGTTACCCCTTGGAAAATTCATCCAAATAATAATAACTTAATTGTTGCTGGATATGATGAGGTTTATCGATCACAAACTGCTGGCGATACATGGGACTCTATCCCTTATGGGCAAGCTATAAAAACAATTGCACTAGCCGCTTCTGATGAGGATTATATTTATGCAGGAACCTATACCTCACTAAGAGTAACAAAAGATGCTGGAGCTAATTGGGCAAACATTACGCCCTTCTTTCTTAATCATAGTATTACAGATGTTACTGTTTCTAACTCTGATGCTGATAGAGTTTGGGTCACTTTATCAGGATATGCTTCCTCTCATAAAGTATATGAATCGGTTAATGGTGGGCTAAACTTTATAAATATTACCGCAAATGGATTGCCAAATCTTCCTGTAAACTGTATTGTTTATCAAGCAGGGACAAATGATGATTTATATGTTGGGACTGATGTTGGTGTATATTATAAAAACAATACTATGACAGATTGGATTCCTTACATGACAGGCCTGCCAAATGTAGTTGTAAAAGAGCTTGAAATTCATTATAGTTCTGGGACAATAAGTGCCGCTACTTATGGTAGGGGTATCTGGGAAAGCCCGGTAAACACCTTTTCAACTGATGTTTATGAAACATCAGCAGGACAATTTAAAATATCGCCTAATCCTGCTAAAGACAAAATTACTATTAGTATAAATAACTACGTGGACAATGATTTAACGGCTCGTATTTATTCCATTACGGGTCAATTGATACTAGAAAGTCAACTTACTAATTCAAACCATACAATGAGCACCGGCAAACTTAGTAAAGGATGTTATATTGTTGAAATTAGCAATAAGAATGGATTTTCAACAAGAGAGAAGTTGATTATAAAATAGCTTCAAAAGCTTTTAAGTATTTTCGTTTTCTGCTATTAGGATCAAACACAAGGCCAACCACTACAACTATTTTTTCATTAACGAAATAAGTTTTAGCCAAGAAAGGGCCGCCCATAAACCCTTTTTCTAACCTCCACAGCCCACCATAAACATTGTTTATGTAATAAGGAGGAAATTCAGGTTCAATTTTCACATATTGTCCCTGCTTAGCCCCATGCAAATATTGAGCAAATATGCTATCTGTTTTTTGCAATACTTCTTGCTGAAGACTAGTGGCTTTAGGAATAAATGAAAAAACCAATAACTGTTTTATAACCTCTTGTTTTTCTGGATTATACGTTGCCCAAAAAAAAGTTGATGTGTCTTTTATAATTATATATTCTGAAGGGATTAAAAGCTCAATTTTAAAATTCTGATAAATATTTTGCTGAGGTAATTGCTGTGATGTTGTTGCAATTTTGTTTTTAATACCCCTTACTTCTTCCAATTCAAAAATTGCTTTAATTTTATTTAAATTGTTTTTTATGTTCTTTTTTTCATAATTCAATTGCACAACCAACTGTGTATTTGCCCATTTATTTTTCTGACTACTAGCTTTTACATCTTTTGCTATAATAACAATATTCTTGTGCATTTTTAATATGGACTTAAACTCAGCATGGTTTACTTGTACAATTCTAAAACTAGCTTCATCTTGATTTAATCCCTCAATCGGAGCGCCAAAAGTTTCTACTACAACTTCTTTAATGCTCTCCTGCCAAAGATCATCCTCCACAACAAAAATAACTTCTGAAAAAGAACCAGTTGAACTAGGTAATGTTTTGGTGTCATCCAAACAAGAACTTGCAAAAATTAATAAAAGAAAAAATAATTTTTTCATTATGAGCTTGGTAAAATAATTTTAGTTCCTGGTTTTAAATTATCACTGTCTAAATTATTTAAGGATTTTATTTTCCAAACACTAAGTCCGTCATATTTTTGAGCAATATCCCAAAGAGTATCCCCTTTCTGTATAGTATATTCATTTTTGTTAGGCCCTAATTCTACAGAAGCAGTTTCTACTCCTTTTTTTACATAAATCACCAATTTATCGCCAATATCTAGATTTGAGGATTTTAGGTTATTCCATTCTATAATTTCAAATATGTGTACATTATGTGCTTCTGCAATTCTTCCCAGATAATCCCCCTTATGTACTCTATAAATAATGCGCTCTTCATCTATCAAAATTTCTTTTTTATCAACAGCATCAATAAAAGTATAGTTGGCATACTCATTGAGCTTAAAATCATTTACCGCATCTTTAGGGAAAACTAAAACTGCATCTTTAGGATATACCTCTTTTTTATAAGAAGGATTCAAGTAATGTATCGTTTCTGAGTTAATACACAATAACTCGGTTAATGTCTTTAATTCCACCTGATTTTTAAATGTAATTGTATCTGTTTTACTTAGATTAATACTCGGATTTTCAGTATTTATTCCATGTTCACTAGCATAATTCATTACATAGTTCACTGCAATAAATGTTGGTATATAATCTCTTGTTTCTTTTCTTAAATGAGGATATAGTTCCCAAAAATCAGAAGTTCCAACACTTGCTATTTTTCTTTGAATATAGCCCGGCCCTCCATTATAAGCTACCAATACCAAATTCCAATCACCAAAAAGATCGTACAGTTTTATAAAGTATTCACAGGCAGCCATAGTTGACTTTAGGGGGTCTTGCCTTTCATCCACATATGAAGTGACTTCCAATCCATATTGTTTGCCTGTAGGGTACATAAATTGCCATAAGCCAGTAGCTCCTGAGTGCGAACGAGCTTTTGGGTTCAAGGCAGACTCAACTATTGCTAAATACTTAAACTCTAAAGGTAAATCATACTGTTCTAATTGTTGTTCAAAAAGAGGAAAATAATAAGGAGCTAAGCCCTTCATTTTAGAAATAAGGCGTTTATTTTTTCCTAAATAACTATCAATGAATGTTTGTACTTTTTCATTATACGCCAAATCCATTGGCGTTTTTTTATTCAATTGTTGTAATCGCCAAGCAACTATATTTTCTTTTTTTAACGTGCTTATTTCTTCATTTTCTATCTCCTCTATATTTTGAGCAGAAGAATTATCAATAATACTGTCAATAGTACTGTCAATAGTAATTATGCTATTTGCGGATACAGGAACGGTTAAACTATCCTCATTAGCAATAGCAATACGGGGGATAAATAGTATTATAAAAATTATTTTTCTCATAACTACAAAGTTGAGGGTAAATTTAACTGATTTTATGTTACAATACAATCGATTATTAACGCTTCACTGTTTATATAAACTGTATTAGGCTTATTACCTTTAGCTACAGGTATAAATTATTAATTTCTATACTTTACTCTCTAATTTTAATACCAGTTATGTGCCTTTTATCTGATAAGCTAAAAAAGAAAATATTGATGACATATATTTACCGTATATTTGCGCACACTAAAACAAATGAGAAATACCCCTGAATATCCACAAGGACCTCTATTGAGTAAAATTAATAATCCTGATGACCTGCGAAAGTTGAATAAAAATCAGCTAGAGCAAATCAGTAGTGAATTAAGACAATATATTATTGATATTGTATCAGAAAAAGGCGGGCATTTTGGAGCTAGCTTAGGTGTTGTTGAGCTTACTATTGCTCTGCATTATGTGTTTAATACCCCTGTTGATCAGTTAGTATGGGATGTAGGGCATCAAGCTTACGGACATAAAATACTTACAGGAAGAAAAGAAAAGTTTCCCACAAACAGAATCTATAAAGGGCTAAGTGGTTTCCCAAAAAGAAGCGAAAGTGTATACGATACTTTTGGTGTAGGACATTCTTCTACATCAATTTCTGCTGCCTTAGGAATGGCTGTGGCTTCTAAAGGCAATGGAGAAGATAAAAAACAACATATTGCAGTAATTGGAGATGGTTCCATGACGGCAGGGATAGCTTTTGAAGCCTTAAATCATGCAGGAGTTGAAAATTCAAATTTATTGATTATTCTAAATGACAATTGTATGTCAATTGATTCTGCAGTTGGGGCATTAAAAGAATATCTAACCGATATCTCAACTTCAAAAACTTACAATAAAGCTAAAAATAAGCTCTGGAAAATACTAGGTAAAATCAGTAAATTTGGACCTAACGCACAAGCTGTAGCTAAAAAAGTTGAAGGAGTTATAAAATCAACTTTGCTAGGTGAAAGTAATTATTTTGAATCGCTAAATTTTAGGTATTTTGGCCCTATTGATGGGCATGACGCTAAGCATTTGGTAAATGTATTGAATGACCTAAAAGATATTCCTGGCCCTAAAATATTGCATTGTCTTACGGTTAAAGGAAAAGGGTATTCTCCTGCTGAACAAGGGGACTCTACAAAATGGCATGCGCCAGGACTGTTCAATAAAAATACTGGGGATTTTATAGTTGGGAAAAAGAAAAAAATACCTCCAAAATACCAAGATGTGTTTGGAGAAACTATCATTGAGCTAGCTAAAAAAAACGAACAAATAGTAGGTGTTACTCCTGCAATGCTTTCGGGTTCATCTTTAACTAAAATGATGGAAGAGATGCCAGAAAGAACTTTTGATGTTGGTATTGCGGAACAACATGCGGTAACTTTTTCAGCAGGAATGGCAACTCAAGGGAAAATTCCTTTCTGTAATATTTATTCATCTTTTATGCAAAGAGCTTACGACCAGGTAATTCATGATGTTGCTTTGCAAAATTTAAATGTTATTTTCTGTTTAGATAGGGGGGGGCTGGTTGGTGCTGATGGAGCCACACACCATGGCGCTTATGATATTGCCTTTTTCAGATGTATTCCGAATATGATTGTTTCTGCGCCAATGAATGAGGAGGGCCTTAGAAATCTTATGTACACGGCTCAATTGCCTAATCAAGGCCCATTTTCAATACGATACCCTAGAGGAAATGGAGTTATGTTAGATTGGAAAACTCCTTTTAAAAAAATAGAAATAGGTACAGGGGAGATGATAAAAGAAGGGGAAGAAATAGCAATTCTTTCTTTTGGACATCCCGGTAATTTTGTAGTTACGGCCCAGGAACAATTTAACAAAGACGGGTTAAATATTGCACATTATGATTTGCGATTTGCAAAGCCTCTGGACGAAAAATTACTACATTCAATATTCCAAAAATTTACTAAAATTATCACTATTGAAGATGGGTGTTTACAGGGTGGATTTGGAAGTTCAATTCTAGAATTTATGGCCAATAATAACTATCAAGCACAGGTGAAAATGTTGGGAATTCCAGATACTTTTATTCATCATGGCACACAAAATGAACTGTACAACGATTGTCAGTTTGATGTAAAGGCAATTGTAAATTCTGTGCATAATATTTTAGAAAAAAGTCTTATTTCTCAAGTAGGATAGTGCTAAATACTGGAAAATAATTTCTCCTATTTGCAAATCCAACTATTAACTAATCCTTATCTTTGCCTTAATCTGTAAGATAAAATAAAGCAAGTATGAAAATAAAAGAAATTCTTCAAACTGAAGGAGTTGAGCAAGAAATTAGCGTTAAAGGATGGGTAAGAACAAGAAGGGGGAGTAAGCGTGTTTCCTTTATTGCACTAAATGATGGCTCAACAATAAATAACATACAAATTGTTGCAGAAGCTGCCGATTTTGATGAAGAGTTAATTAAACAAATTACTACTGGTTCTTGCATTAGTGTTGACGGTAAATTAGTTGCGTCAAAAGGAAGCGGACAAGCTGTAGAAATTTTAGCTTCAACTATAAATATATTAGGGGGAGCAGATGCTGAAGAATATCCTTTACAACCTAAAAAACATAGCCTTGAATTTTTAAGAGAAAAAGCTCATTTGCGCTTCAGAACTAATACTTTTTCTGCTGTGTTTAGATTGCGACATGCGCTAACTTTTGCAGTACACAAATTTTTTAACGATAAAGGGTTTTTCAATTTACACACGCCAATTATTACCAGTATTGATGCTGAAGGAGCAGGAGAAATGTTTCAAATAACCAGCCTTGATTTGGAAAAACTACCAAAGACAAAAAGGGGAGAAGTTGATTATGATATAGACTTCTTTGGTAAAAAAACAAGCCTTGCTGTAACAGGACAATTAGAAGCTGAATTAGGCGCTTTAGGGCTTGGGCAAGTCTATACTTTCGGACCAACCTTCAGATCTGAAAACTCAAATACTTCTAGACATTTATCTGAATTTTGGATGATTGAGCCTGAAATTGCTTTTGCTGATTTAACACAAAACATGGACTTGGCAGAAGAGTTTTTAAAATATTGTATACAATACTGCATAGATCACAATGCAGAGGATTTGAAGTTTTTAGACGCTAGAATGGTGGAGGAGGAAAACAAACTAAAGAAAGAAGAGCGTTCAGAAATGGGGCTATTAGAAAGGTTACAATTTGTTATTGAAAATGATTTTGTAAGATTAACTTATCGAGAGGCAATTGATATTTTAAGAAATTCTAACCCCAATAAAAAGAAAAAATTCAACTATATTATTGACGGATTTGGATCAGAACTACAATCAGAACACGAGCGTTATTTAGTTGAGAAAAAATTCAAAAAACCAGTTATTATTACTGATTATCCAAAAGGAATAAAAGCATTTTATATGCGCATGAATGACGACAATCAAACTGTAAGCGCAATGGATGTTTTATTCCCATTAATTGGCGAAATAATCGGAGGTTCTCAAAGAGAGGAGCGCTTGGATAAATTACAAGCCCGCATGCAAGAAATGGAGATTTGTCAAGAAAAATTATGGTGGTATTTGGAAAGCAGAAAATTTGGAAGCTGTCCTCATAGTGGCTTTGGCTTAGGATTTGAAAGATTAATCATGTTTGTCACTGGAATGAAAAATATTAGAGATGTAATTCCATTTCCTAGAACGCCTCAAAATGCAGAATTTTAATAGATGGGCAAACAACGGCTACAGCAAAAGCAATATCAAAACCTAAGCCCTCAACAGATACAATTTTTAGGACTTTTACAAATACCTATTGTCGCTTTAGAAAAAAGAATTGAAGAAGAATTAGAAGAAAACCCTGCTCTTGAAGAAGAAGATGAAGAAGATGGGTTAAGTCTGAAAGAAAAGTCTTTTTCTAATTACAACTCAAGTGAGTTTGAATATCAAATTGAGGATAAGTCCGAAAGCTTAAGCGAGCATTTAAATCAACAATTAATAACCCTTGGCATTACTAAAGAGCAACAATTTTTAGTACAATATTTAATAAATAGCCTTGATGATAATGGTTTTTTGAATAGGGATTTACACTCTATAAGTAGTGATTTACTTATTAATAATAACCTTGATGTTAGTGAGCATGAATTAAGCAAAACAGTAACTATTTTACAACAATTAGAGCCTTTTGGTGTTGGTGCGAAAAACTTGCAAGAATGCTTATTAATACAACTCGGAATACTACATCCTGAAAAAAAGTTAGAACAAAAAATCATTTCTGATTATTACAAGCCCTTTAGTAATAAAAATTTTGAACACCTAAGTAGGCATCTTGAAGTTGATTTAAGCAGCATTAAAAACGCTTACAAAACCATTGAATCTCTTAATCCCATTCCTAGCGATGGGTTTTCAAAAAATGCAACTTCTATTGCTTATGTGTATCCTGATTTTACTGTGTCTATAATTGATGGCAACCTTGAAACAAAACTCAATAAAAGCAATGTAAAACCCATTAAGTTAAGTAAGTATTATCAAGCAATGCTAAAGGAGACTAAGGATATTGAAACCAAAAAATTCTTGCAGGAAAAAGTAGAGAAAGCAACTTGGTTTAAAGGTGCTATTAAAAAAAGAAATGATACATTAAAGACTGTATTTAATGCTATTTTAAGTATTCAGGAAGCCTATTTTATTTCAGGAAATGAAAAAGATTTAAAACCACTGAAGTTAGCTGATATTGCCCAAATAGTAAATATGGATATTTCAACCATTTCAAGGGTAAGCAACTCAAAATATGTAGCTACTCATTTTGATACTTTTAAACTTAAAGAACTTTTTTCAGAAGCTTACAGAAAAGATAATGGAGAGCTTATTTCGACTAAGGAAATAAAAAGAAAACTGCAAGAAATAATTGAAGCAGAAGATAAAAATAATCCTCTTTCAGATGAGAAATTAGCTGAATTATTAGGGGGAAGTGATTACCATATTGCAAGAAGGACAGTTGCAAAATACCGTGAGAATTTGAGGATACAAACAGCAAAATTAAGACGAGAATTATAATGCAATTATCAAAGTTTATCTCCATAGTTTTGCATCCAGTATTTATGCCTTTATTGGCTTTGCACTTAACTTTAGGAGCCCTGCATTCTATAAGGGAAATAAGTCAATACCTAAATTATATTTATGGTATTGTTATTTGTTGCACAATTATATTACCCTTAATGAGCATCTTTTTTTTAATAAAGCGAGGAAGAGTTAGTTCGCTTGAAATGAGCAATCATAACGAACGATCTCTTCCTCTTTTTATAACTGTTATTTGGATGTCGTTAGGGTTTTATATGTTAAATAGCGTACTATTTTACGCTACTATTTTAAAAGCCGAATTAATTGGCGCAATACTTATTATTCTAATTGCTGCTATCATCTCAAAATTCTGGAAAATAAGTTTACACCTACTCGGGATAGGAGGGGTGGTTGGTGTTTTTATAGCCCTTCAAATAATTCAAGGTGGTGTGCTTTACTTACTCCTTCTATTTATTCTCTTTTCAGGAATATTAGGAGTGGCGCGAATAGATCAAAAAGCACATAATCATGCGCAAGTGTATGTTGGTTTTTTATTAGGAGTTTGTATCGAGCTAGCCACTCTATTAATCTACTAATTTTATATCAATAATCTCAATCCTACGCTCCAAAACAGCAGCTAAACTATAAATTGATTTTAACCTATCATTAGGGTTATCACTTACTTTTACAGCAACTTTACTTTCCCCAAAAGGCAATTCAATAATTTGGAAAAGAGAATCCTCAATATAAGAGCTAAAAATCCGCCCCTGATATAGTTTAATATAATTTACAAAACTCTTTATTCTTCGCTTAGAAAGGTTGCTATTATATTGCTTTTTGTGCAGTGGGCTTGCATACCCTTTAATCAGTAATTGTATCTTTTTTCCTTGCTTCAAATCAGCTAAAATATGAGAAAAAATAAGAGGAAGTTTATTAAAATTTCCTTTTAAACTATCCTCAAAAAATGATTCCAAATTAGGCGTATAGCTGTTGTATTCATCTTCCATTTTGAAGTAGGAAATATAGGCCTCTTTGTATGTTTTTTCTGTAGACACATTCATTGTACAACAATCAGGTTCATCATTATGGAAATATAATTTTAAGGGTAAGTATTGGGCTGAAAGCAATATATTATCCACTTCTTCAATTTCTTGTTTTTCTAGTTCAAAAGAAAAAATATCATTACAGCAAAACTCATTATTATTGTACAATGCTTCTTTTCTATTAGACGCAAAATAACCTTTTGTTTCATCATAAAAATTGAGGTACATCTCATCCTGTTTTGAGTTAAATTGCACAGCATTTAGTGGTTTTTCCCAAAGATTAAACTTCCCTTCAGTTTTGAAAATATCAAAGCCTCCCAATCCTCCTTTTTTATTGGATGAAAAATAAAGCACGCTTTCCTCTTTGCTGAAAAAAGGCGTTATTTCATCTGCTGGAGTATTAATCATTTTTCCAGCATTAATTGGCACACCAAAATTTCCTTGCTTATCAATTATACTGAGCCAAATATCCATTCCGCCATATCCTCCTTTTCTATCGGATACAAAATACATTACTTTTTGCTTGTTATGTATTGTAAGGTGAGGTTGAGTGTTTGTTGAATTTACTCGATTAATATTGTTGTTTAAATATTCCGTTATTTGCTTTTCATAATTTCTAAAAGCAATTTTACAATTCTCATCTTCATCACATGCACTAAAATAAAAAAATGATTCATTTTTTGGAAAATGAATATTGGCGGTTGAATAAGAATTTGCTAAATTAATATACTTCCCTTTTTGCCAATCTCCATCCTTAAATAAACTTGAAAAAATAGCAGATTGATAAAGCTCCTCTTCCAAAGTTGAAGAGGTGTAGTGGGCTGTATTTGCATCAATTTGAACAAAATTTAATTCCGAGCCATAGCCATTAACATTGTCAGAAAGATGTTCAATTTTGATGCTTTGAGCAATCATTAAAAAAGGAAGCAACAATACTATGGTTACACTAAATTTCATTATAAATATTTTGGGCATTTTTCCTGTTCAACAATTTTTTTCTTTTTCTTGCTCTTCCACTGGTACACCAATGCAAATTCAAATCCCCCTTTATTATTGCTTGCATTGGTCAAACTAGAGGTATTTACATCATAACTCACCACACAAGACAATCCTTCAGTTTCAGCTCCAAAATAAAGAATAAGGGCATCATTAAGCCGATCAGCAATTCCTGATTTTAAGAGTATGTCTTGCTCCCCTTCCAATAAATAATTCACATCACAGCCCAATAAAAATTCTTTATCGGTATCCTGATTAGAAAACACTAATTTTGGTTGAAAACGCAAATTATCAGTATAGGCATAATTAAGTGCCGTGTGAATATTCATTTTTTGATGCAAGCGAATTGCATCATTAGCAGTTAAGGATTGTTTGGGTTTATTAATATGGTAAAAAGCAATGCCGCTTTCAAGAATCGTTTTTCTATTTATCTGATACAAATTAGCAATTCCAATCGCTACATCAGGGAAAATAAAATTAAGATTACTAAAATTTTCAGGGTCGTTAAACACTAAATCATCAAACTCAATTGACCTTTGAAAAATACCAAGCCCTGCTCCAAAACTAAATCGGTTCTCGGCAGTTACGGCTACCTTTTTAGCATATCCAAGGTTAATTCCTGTTGTTTTAAAACGAGAATTCCCTGCAATATCATTTAGGAATTGTACCCCAATATTATGACTGGGAAGTATGTCCTTTCGTTCCAAAGAAAAGCTAAGCGTGTTAAACGGAATACTAACACTTGCCCATTGTGATTTTCGTTGGAGGGTTGCTTTATAGTCGTTATTTTGCGCACTCACCAAGGCTGGATTCAGCAAAAAAGAAGAAGCTTTAAATTGTGAAAAATGCACATCCTGAGCCACACTACTAAGCGCAATACTCAAAAACAATACAACGCTTAATTTCTTCATCTTATTAAAGTAATATTCCCTTTTTTGAAAAGCTGCTTATCCCCAATACATTTCAGTTCTAAGTAAAAATCAAATACCTGAGGATTGAGTTTCATCCCAAGGTAAGTCCCGTCCCACTTTTCAAACTTATCAGTTGTCATAAATACTTTTTGTCCCAAACGATTAAATATCTCTAACCTAAAATCCGTAATAACACCAGCAATATCCTTGATAAAATAAAACTCATTTACTTCATCTTCATTCGGACTAAATGCCGTTGGAACAATAATACCGTCTTCATTACAAAACACATCCAACACCTCAATACAAATACTATCCCTAACAACACAAGCATGAATATTATACACCTCAACAACATAGTATTCTGTTTGAGTCGGACTAATCTCTATTCTGTCTGCTGTTAAAGAAAAATCCATCCAATTAAAATCATCAGTTGTTTCAATATTCAAATAAGTTGTTTCTCCTCTAAAAATCGTATCCTCATCCAACCATAAAGCATCTAAAACCGGATTGTCATAAATATTAACAAATACTGAATCCTTTATAATACAGCCATCCACATTTACCACCTCAACACTGTACCAAGCAGATGTGTCTATAAAATCATAAATACTTACTGAGTCAGCAGCATATATTACATCAGCAGGAGACCAAGAATAAGAAATTAGCGGGATGCTAGGATTCAAATTATTTACTTTTAGAAAAACACTATCTCCCATACACAAGTCTAAATCTCCAATCAAATCTATATTAATGCTTTCCATTTTTACCTCAACACTATCAATTTGCACACACATACCGTCAGAAACCTTAACATAAAACATTGCAATACTTGCAACCGTTAAGCTATCGGTAAGGCTTAGCGTATCAGTAAAGTTAACATTGGAAGACCAAAGGATATTGGAAGCTCCACTATAGCTCGCTTGCAATGTTATCGGAATATTACAATAGGAAGTGTCTTCACCAGCATCCAATAAAAAATCAGGAACTACAATTTGTTGTAATAACGTATCCGTACAGCTTCCGTTGGATATTAGTAGTTGATAGCTAATACTTGTTGGTGAATTGCAAAAAGGATTGGAAGCATTAGTACTACTTAAATTGGTTGAAGGAGACCAAAAGTAAGTAATAGTGGGATCATTTACTGGAAGTAAGCCAATTTGGACTTGATCTTGTTTACACTTTACAATACTCGTAATCGTATCAGATGAGTTGGCTAATATATACACCTGTTTTGTTATCGTGTCCGAAACATTACAGGCGCCGGGAGCATTTGCAATTAAAGTAACTGTATAATTTCCTGCCTGTGTATGATTATGATTTGGATTTTCCAGACTTGAAGTAGTAGCATCTCCAAAATCCCATTGATAAGTTATTGGTGAGTTAGAACTACTTAAATTTTGAAAACTAACATTAGTATCACATCCCACCCAAGCTGCATTAAAATCAGCTATAACCATAGGGAAATCAAAATTAAACTTAAATACCCCATTATTACAGTTTATACTATTATTGGTTACAGAAACAGCACCAGGATTAGGTTCAATTGGAAAATCGGAATTACCACCACAACCTGCACAAACGGATTGATAAATAATTCCTTTTTTATCAAAGCGGCTTGTTCCTCCATCAACATGTTCGTTACTTTGAGTACCACCAAAATAAGTGGCATAAACCAAGCTGCTTAAAGCATCATCAACTACCATTAAATAAAAATCATTTCCATCAGTTACTCCTTGAAAAGCAGTAGTGTCCACCGGTAAATTCAGAGTTGACAATGGTCCTCCCAAATTAGACCCCCAACCTGAAAGATAAATCTTATCGCAAACATCTACCAAAAAGGCGGTTGGAGAGATATCTGGTGTACCCTTTCCTGTACCTACAACTGTTGCTCGTAAAATACTGGCTAAATCAGCAGTAAATACCGCAATAAACTGGCCCGCTCCACTTTGAAAATAAGTAGCATTCTGCACTAAAGTTGAAGCACTTGCCTTTGTTTGCCCAAATAGATAAACCGCATCCGTACTTCCAATTTCTACAAAATAAGATTGATCATATTGTTCGGTCCCATAGTAAGAAGAGGAGAGGAGTTGCGTCCCCTCTGAGTTAATTAAGCTAATAAATGCATCTGCTCTTAACGAATCTTGATGCACGGTTTGGTAAGTATTTGCAGTTATTGGAAAATCGGGAGATGTTGTTCCTCCTGTTACATAAATATTATCATTTTTATCTAAAGCCAAGGAGTAGATCCCGTCATCAGCACTACCTCCTAAATAGGAACTCCAAATGATAGATGTAAGTTGATTATCCATTTTAACAATACAGCCCTCCTGCCCTCCATTATTAGTTGATTGAAGGCTACTTGTAATCGGAAAGTCAAGAGATTGGGTGCTAGTGGCAATATAGATGTTGTTATTTTTATCAATATCAATTTCACCTCTTACCTCATCTGCATAATTGAATTTTAACCTAGAGGCTGTATTCAGCCCATCATTATCAGTACCCCCTAAAAAAGTAGAGGCCAATAAATTTCCTCCGTTAGCACTTAATCTTGCTACAAAAATGTCAGTCCCATTTGGGAAACTTACCCCTATCCCTAAAGTGGATAATGGCGGACCACCATTAAAAGTAGGTTGATAGGCGGAGAGAGTGGTTGGAAAATCAGCCGAACCAGTAGTTCCGAATATAAATAATTCATTGGTAGAGTTTACAATCATGCTGTGCGGTAATTCATCTTTTATACCCCCTAAGTATGTGGAATAAATTCTTTGCGTACCGCTTGTATCGTATTTTGTTATCGCAATATCAGTTCCTCCGGTTGAGTTAGCATAATTTAATTGATACGCACCTAAAGTAGTGGGGTAGCCTACTCCAAAAACAGTACTTCCGCTATATAAAAAACCAAGATTATCATAAGTAGCTGTGTAGCCAAAGTTATCAGCAGTAGACCCCGAATAAGTTGAAAATTTAAGAATTGGATCAATAATTAATGGGAGGCTTTTATTATAGCCTTCTGGAAAATTAAAGGTGACAATTTTATTATGCAATTTATAATTACAAACAACCTCTACTTCAATATCATTTATCAGTTGATAGGCATAAGGTTTGTGTTCTATAATTGTATTTACAGATGTCTTGACAAGCAAATTGTCATTATTAAGCGAAAGCTTACTCATGGCTTTATATTGCATTTTAATGGATTGAGGATTTCCATGTTTAGCTACAATAAACTCATACTTTAAGTGGTCGTTCTGCACATAATAAGAAATATCAATATGCTCATAAATTTCTTTGTGTAGCTGTTTTTTGTAAGATTTAACTTCAGTAGTCCAATTTGATTTAGCGCCTAAATAATAATTTTCAAAAAATTTACTTTCTCCTTCAGCTACAATTATGTGTTCGATATTGGAATTCAAAAATGAAACTGAATACGCATGAGCATCTATAGTAATATTAGTTGTTAGGCCATCATGAATATCAGCTAATTGCTTGCCATTATAAAACGCATAGGTTAACTTTCCTTTCTCAATAAATAACACGCCAGAAGGAAGATTGGTTTTAGAAATTACATTTTCAGGAAATTGCCCTTTATTTTCAATAAAAGGGTTTTGGGCGTTTGTCAAAAAAAAAAACATAGCAAAGAATATGCTGAGCTGCTGCTTTAATATGCTTTTTATAGTATTCATCTTATTTTTTTAATTCATCAAGATTTGCATTAAACTATCTTTTACTAACATATACACTTCTCTATTTTCTTTTTTAATCGGATCACCTGGAGGTAATTTTTGTTTAAACGGATCAACTTGCTTCCCGTCTTTCCAAAAACGATAACAAACATGAGGGCCAGTAGCTAAACCTGTACTCCCAACATAACCTATAATATCACCCTGTTTTACATATACACCTTTTCGTATTCCGGATTTTATTTTTGACATATGTAAATACTGTGTTAGATAGCTTCCATTATGTTTTACCTTAACATAATTGCCGTTATTCTTAGTGTAAGCTGCCTTCATAATTATTCCATTTGCAGTAGCCAAAATAGGCGTTCCTCTTTCAGCTGCATAATCCGTGCCAAAATGTCCTTTCCATTGTCCTGTTACAGGGTGTTTTCTTCTTTTACTATAGCGTGAAGAGATGCGTTTATACTCCACTGGTGCCATTAAAAATGATTTACGCAAGGTTTTTCCTTGCTCATCATAATAATCCCCAAAATTCTCGTTTTCTTTATAGTAAAAAGAATAGAATTTTTGGTTTTTATGTGTAAATTCTGCAGCTAAAATTCTACCAATACCAATGTATTTTTCTGTTCCAGAACTATCAATATAATTATTCTCGTAATACACCTTAAACCCATCGCCCTTTTGTATCTTAAAGAAATCAATAGTCCAAGCGTAAATTGTTGCTAATTCGGTTGCAATTTTACGGCTTATTTTTTGCTCTTCTACGGCTAGCCAAAGAGAGGAATTTATTTCACCATAAGCAACATTAACTCTTGTTTTAACTTCTTTTTTACCTCTATATACATCAATTCCATCCGTTAAATCTATAACAATATAGTTTATTGAATTTTCCTGATAAATAAAATAACAGGCTTTTTCTGTAGAATCATTTTTACAAATTACAGTATACTCCTTTTCTGGACTTAGACTTCTAACGTCAAAAATTCCTTTTGATTTAGATGCTATCTCTGCAATTTGAGGGTGGTCAATATGGTTAGCGTATAAAATCTGCCCTAAAGTTTGATCTTTCCTTACTATGCCTTTTGTAACATTAAAAGAATCCACCAAAATATCATATTCATAAGAAGGTTCTTTTATCTTCTCAACAAAATCAATAGGATTTTCTTCATTATTTTTTGTGTTTATGTTAGCTAACATAAACAGTAATGCTGTCCCTATTACTAGTATCCCAATCCATTTTTTCATACCGCTAATTTACTTCTTTAAATTATTTTGTAATGCTAATTATTCTCCAATTATTGACAGTGGGTATTTCAATTTTTTATAGTCCTCCAACACTGCTTTTATTGTTCCCGCCCATATCTCGGTCTCCACTCTTAATAACAAGTGGTTAGCGTCATCAGTAATCCAAATTTTCATTTTTTCCCCATCTTCAAAAACTCTTCCTTCTTGCATTTTAGGCTTAAAAACTATGCAATCTATTTTTCCCCATTTTGTATCCATAATTTCATTGGTTAAGTATTTTATTTCCAAATTATAGTTCTCATTATCCATAAAAATAGGCACATAAAAAGATTGGCTATTAATTATGTTTTTCTTTTTAAATGTTCTTGCTAAAAAAAATGCGGAAAGCATATCTTGAGTATTTATAGGAATAAAAAATGAGGAATCCTGAGTTATAACTCTACTGTCATTATGATTAAATTGATACCTCTGATTAATTAAATGCCCCCCCTCATTTACAAATCTTTTAAACACAAGAGGGGATAGGGTGTTGGTATCAATAAAAGTTTCGTAAACATCCCGCACTTTAAAAAACCAGTCAAAAAAAGGAGTTGTTCTTCCTTTGCCAACAATATGAAAGACGGGTCTATTATTTAACTGTATGCTTTCAGTAATCTCCAAATAAGCAAACCCTACATTAATTGCTCCAAAAGAAACTTTATAGGCGGCATATTCACCTACCTTATAGGGCAAATCAGTTTGTGAAAAAACAAGAGTAGAAATTCCAAAAAGTACTATAAACAAACACTGCTTCATAGCACAAAGATAGCAATTAAGATTATTAACTTAAATGATTGCTAAAGGCTAATAAATCGACTTCTTTAAAATGGTCTGCCATTAAATGCAGTCCAATTGGAAGACCATTAGAATGTTTTCCTAAAGGAATTGATATTGCGGGATTGCCAGCAAGATTTGCTTGTACCGTAAAGATGTCCTCCAAATACATAACTGTTGGATCAGTATGTTTTGTTCCTATCTCAAAAGGGGTGTGAGGTGTTGTGGGGGAAATTACAAAATCATAATCCTTAAACATTTCATTTGTTTTGTCTTGTATTAGTCGTCTTATTTTTTGTGCTTTTGTAAAATAAGCATCATGATATCCAGCGCTCAATACAAAGGTTCCTAACATAATTCTTCTTTTTACTTCTTCCCCAAATCCTTCTGTTCTACTGTTGATATAAGTACTTTCTAAATCAGTAATATTTTTGCTTCTATAACCAAAATGTACGCCATCAAAGCGAGCAAGATTAGATGAAGCCTCTGCTGTGGTAATTACATAATAAGTCGGTACTAAATAATCTAAATAAGGAAAAGATACCGGCTCAACAATATGTCCTTCTGATTTTAATTTTAAGATTTTATCTTCTATTACTTGCTTTATCTCTGCATCTAAACCTTTACTTTCTAAACATTCTTTTATATATGCAATTCGCTTAGGTTTATTGTCAAATTTTGCTTTTGAATATTCTTCAACCGATTTAGATGAAACTGTACTATCAAAATTATCAGCCCCAGCAATTATCTCCAGTAATAATGCAGCATCTTCAACATTATTTGTTAGTGGTCCTATTTGATCAAAAGAAGACGCATAAGCAATCAAACCATAACGAGAAACACGAGCGTAGGTTGGCTTAAGCCCAACAATGCCGCAAAATGCCGCTGGCTGCCTGATAGAACCTCCGGTATCACTTCCTAAAGCTGCTAAACATAATCCTGCAGCTACTGCAGTAGCAGAGCCTCCCGAACTACCTCCTGCAACTTTTGAATTATCAATCGGGTTTTTTACAGTGCCGTAAATAGTGTTTTCATTTGCCGAACCCATTGCAAATTCATCACAATTTAAGCGACCAATAATTATAGCATCTTCTGCAAGTAATCGATCAATAACAGTTGCGGTAAACAAGGATTCAAAACTATCTAGAATTTTGGAGGAGGCAGATACTTTATGTTTTTTGTAACACAAATTATCCTTAATACCAATAACCATTCCTGCAAGTTTCCCGGCTTTTCCATTACTTAATTTTTCATCAACTAGTTTTGCTTGAGCTAAGGCCTCATCAGTATACACCTCAACAAAAGCATTTAAGTGTTGGTTTTTAGTAATTTCATTAAGGTAGAAATTAGTAATTTCTACACAGTTTGTAGAATGGGTTAAAAGTGCCTCTTGCACTTTTTTAAAAGAACGAAAAGTTGTCAATGCCTAAAATTTTTAGTCCTCTAAATCTTTTTCAATTTCTTCTTTCCCTTTTTTGAATTCACTAATCCCCTTTCCTAGTCCTTTCATTAATTCTGGAATTTTTTTACCTCCAAACAATAATAAAACAACTAAAACAATAAGAACAATTTGCCAAGCACCAACTACTAATAATATTGCTAATGTCATAATTTTTGAAATTTAATTATTCTGCAAATTTATGCATTTTGATTTAATAAGCCTTATATAACCATTTAGATGGGTCGTGTTTATCATACCCCTCCCAAATTTCAAAATGCAATTCTGTTTTTTCTTCTACTTCTTGCGTGAAGATGATTCCTATTTTCTCCTTAGATAAAAGCTTATCACCAACTTTTACACTCACTTCTTCCAGCCCAGAGTACACGGTAAAATACTCACCATGATTGATTAAAATTGCCTTTCCTTCACCTTTAATAAAAAATATTCTGCTAATTGTACCATCAAAAACAGCTCTAACAATGGCTTTTTTGTCAGTTGCAATATCAATTCCGTTATTAAACGTTTCTATCCCAACAAAAACAGCATGTTTTTGTTTGCCATAACCTTGTACAATCACCCCTTTTTCTAATGGCCATGGGAGTTTCCCTTTATTATTATTAAATTCTGATGATAGTGCTATTGCTCTTGGGGTTAAAGCAAATCCTTTATTCTTTTTTTCCGCCTCCTCTCTAGTTTTACGTATTTCCTCTTCAATAATCTTTCGTATTTCATCATCCAAAGCTTTTGCTTGTCTTTGTTTGTCTTGTAGTTGCTTTTTGAATATTATTTCTGAATTACTTAGATTATAAATCAGCTCTTGTTTTTCATGCTTGGTATTGCTAATTGCAATTAACTCTTTCTTCTTAGCGCTAATCAACTCTTTTTTTGATGCTGATTCTAAGATAAGTTGATCTTTTTGAGTATTTAAATCAACTTTTTGACTTTCTAGTTCCTTTTGACTTTCAGTTATTTTTTCAACCTGATTTTTACGAAAAGATGTATATTGCCTTAAATACACTATGCGCTTGTAAGCTTGATTAAAATCTTCAGCAGAAATAATAAACATCAAATCATTACGATTGCCTTTCTTTTTAAAACAAGCATAAATCATTTTCGCATATTCGCTTTTTAGCAATTCTAAATTCTCCTGTTCTGTTTTAATTGATTGCTCTGTTTTAATAATAGCCTGTTCTGTTTTTTGGACTTGCTTATTCAGCAAACTTATCTCAATATTCAAGGTCTGTGACAAATATTCTTGATTTTGAATTTGTTTATCTAAAATTTTTAAATAACTGAGTGATTTATCTTTATTTGTTTTTGTTTTTTTTAATAACTCGGCAGTATAACTTATCTCTTTTTCGATGGCTAATTTTTGTTTTTTCAACTCTTCTTTTGTTTGTGAAAAAGCTGAAAAACTCAATAAAAATGCAAAAAAGACAAGGATATATTTATTCCGCCTCAACATAAGAGCTTGGTATTTTAAAAGGTAGTTTTTGTTTTTCATTAAAAACTATTTTTGAATAATCTAATGTGGCTTCAAAATTTTCAGAAGATCTAACGCTTATTGAAAATTGTTTTGGGAAGATAAATTCATTTTGATTTATGAATGATGAAAAT
>DUAO01000014.1 GCA_012960805.1 Flavobacteriales bacterium
GAGTGGGTTTATTTTGGTGGAGCTGGGGGGTATCGAACCCCCGTCCAAACAAGGAATGATATAATTTTCTACATGTTTATCTTATTTTATTTTTCGAAACTAGGCAGGAAACAAGCACCCAAACCTAATCCTTAGCTTTTTAAAGTTTCGCTAGTTTATAAAAGCAATAAACTAACTATCCTGAAATTTATTATGCCTCATAATCTATAGGAATCAGAAGGTCCTATAAAAGAGACAAAAGCTTACGTAATTATATAAATTAGGCAGCTAAAGCGTAATTGTTCTCGCCAATTAAAAAAGTTGAATTTTGATATTTACGAGCTAAAATACAATGCTCGACATGCTTACTACAAAACGCGCTTGCAGTCAAATCCAGTCAGCCCCAAGAAATTAAAGAACAACTGCAAAATTACAAAAATCACTAGTTAAGTGTTGTGTTTTTTTTATTTTTGTGCCTGAAAAAAATATCATTATGAAGATAGGAGTCTTAAAAGAAGAAAAAACACCTACTGATAAACGGGTTCCCTTAACTCCTAAGCAGTGTAGAATACTTCTTGATACTTATCCTAATTTTGAAATTGTTGTAAAAACTAGCCCTATAAGATGTTTTACTGATGAAATGTATCGTGCTCAAGGAATAGATGTTGTTGATGATTTGAGCGATTGTAATGTCTTATTAGGGGTAAAGGAAGTTCCTAAAGAATTATTACTTGCTAATAAAACTTATTTTTATTTTTCTCATACGATAAAAGAACAGCCTTATAATAGAGATTTGCTATTAAAAATGATGAAGTTAAATATCAGTATGGTAGATTATGAAGTGCTGAAAAATAAGCAAGGAAAACGCTTGTTAGGTTTTGGAAGGTATGCTGGAATTATTGGGGCATATAATGGCTTCCTGACTTACGGATTAAAATCAGGAAGATATAATTTGAAAGCCGCTCATCAATGTGAGGATAGAGTAGAAATGGAAGGCGAGATGAGCAAGATAAAATTAACAAATGAAAAGATAATTGTAACAGGTAATGGTAGGGTAGGTGCTGGCATTTTAGAGATTATGAAGAAAGCAAATATTAGAGAAGTTTCAAAATTAGAATTTCTAAATGATACATTTAATGAAGCTGTTTTTGTGCATTTGAATACTATGGATTATAATGTTCGGAAAGATGGTTCTATTTCAGATAAGCAAGATTTCTATCAACATCCTGAATTATACTGCTCTTCTTTTATAAAATTCGCAAAACAAGCTGATATATTTATAGCAGGACATTATTACAGTTCTGACTCTCCTTATTTGTTTACTAGAGAGGATGCTAAAAATATAGATTTTAACCTGCAAGTAATAGCTGATATTTCTTGCGATATTGATGGGCCAGTTGCTTCAACTATTCGCTCTTCTACTATTGAAAATCCTATTTATGGTTATAGTAAAATTTCAGAACAAGAAGTAGATTTCAAACAAGGTGATGCTATTGCAGTAATGGCAGTAAATAATTTACCTTGTGAATTACCAAAAGATGCTTCAGAAGATTTCGGAAATGAAATGTTGGAAAAGATTTTACCATCTTTAATTAATGGCGATAACCAGCAAATAATTGAAAACGCTACTATTTGCAAAAATGGAGATTTAACTCCAAATTTTGAGTACTTAAGAAATTATATTAACGGGAATTAAACTGCTTTTAAATCAGCAATAGTTTGTGTAGGATTACCTGATTTAAAGACAAAACTACCCGCTACTAAAACATCAGCGCCAGCATCTAGTAATTTTCTGGCATTTGCTGTACTTACTCCACCATCAATTTCTATATGAGTATTTAGACCTTTTTCATTAGCCATTGTTCTCAGTTTTCTTACTTTCTGATAAGTTATTTCTTCAAATTTCTGACCACCAAAGCCTGGGTTTATTGACATTAGTAATACCATATAGCATCTAGGTAAAATGTCCTCTAAAACACTTACAGGAGTTGTTAAGTTTAAAACTACACCAGCCTTACATCCTGTATCTTCAATTTGAGTAAGTGTTCTATGCAAATGTATTGTTGATTCATAATGTACAGTAATAATATCTGCTCCAACTTTTGCGAATTCCTCAATATAGCGTTCAGGTTTCTCAATCATCAGATGTACATCAAGAGGTTTTGTTGCGTGTTTTTTTATAGCCTGAATTACTGGCATTCCATAAGATATATTTGGAACAAAATGACCATCCATTACATCAATATGAAACCAATCTGCTTGGCTATTATTTACCATTTCACAATCTCTTTGAAGATTACCAAAGTCAGCTGCTAAAATTGAAGGCGCTATCTTATGTGACATATTATAAATTTTTGGCAAATATAAGTAATAAAAAAAGAGGGCTAAAAGCCCTCTTTCAAATTATCCTAAATAAGTTTTCAAGATTTTGCTTCTGGATGTTTGTTTCAGTCTTCTTATTGCCTTTTCTTTAATTTGCCTTACTCTTTCTCTGGTTAAATCAAACCTTTCACCAATTTCTTCTAGGGTCATAGAACATCCTGCATTTAAACCAAAGTAAGAAGAAACAACATCAGCCTCTCTTGGTGTTAAAGTGTCAAGCGCTCTTCTTATCTCTTCTCTTAATGATTCTAACATTAATTCAGCATCAGGATTTGGACTGTCTTCTGACCCCATAACATCATATAGGTTACTGTCTTCACCTTCAATTAAAGGGGCATCCATAGATACATGCCTTCCTGTATTTTTTAATGATTGTTGAACTTCAGTTAATGAAAGTTCAACCAATTCAGCAATTTCTTCAGGAGTTGGTGGACGTTCATATTTTTGTTCTAAAACAGCATAGGCTTTATTAATTTTATTGATTGAACCAATTTTATTAAGTGGCAACCTAACAATACGCGATTGCTCAGCTAAAGCTTGTAAAATTGATTGACGAATCCACCAAACTGCATAGGAAATAAACTTAAAACCTCTAGTTTCATCAAAACGCTTAGCTGCTTTAATAAGTCCAAGATTTCCTTCATTAATCAAATCAGGTAGGGTTAGCCCTTGATTTTGATATTGTTTAGAAACTGAAACTACAAAACGCAAATTAGCTTTAGTTAATTTATCAAGAGCCCTATCATCACCAGCTTTAATCTTTTGTGCTAATTCTACCTCTTCTTCGGCTGTAATTAAATCTACTCTCCCAATTTCTTGTAGGTATTTGTCAAGTGATGCGGTTTCTCTGTTGGTAACCTGCTTTGTAATTTTTAGTTGTCTCATCTGAATTCTTTTAGTTAATAATCTTTTGCACAATCCTTTTACGGATGGTTTTTCAAAAGGTTACAGTATTTTAAAAATTATTTTGCTTGTTTTTCTGGCTTAGGTAAAAGTACTTTTCTTGATAATTTTAATTTACCACTTCTTTCGTCAATAGCAATTAATTTTACTTCAATAGTTTCTCCTTCCTTAAGTACATCTTCAACATTTTCAACTCTTTCCCAGGCTAGCTCAGAAATATGAACTAAACCATCAGTATTAGGAGATATTCCAATAAATGCACCATAAGGCATAATTGATTTTACTTTCCCTTTATAGATTTGTCCAATTTCTGGCATAAATGCAATTGATTTAATTTTTTCAACAGCTTCATCAATTTTTGCTTGATCCGTTCCTAAAATTTCAACAACACCCATATCATCTACTTCTTCAATAGAAATATTAGTTTCAGTTGATGCTTGTAATTCTTGAATAATTTTTCCTCCAGGGCCAATAATTCCACCAATAGTTGATTTTGGAACTTTTAATACTACAATTTTAGGAGTTTGAGGTTTTAACTGAATTCTTGGTTCAGCAATAGTTTCAATAATTTTTCCTAAAATATGTAATCTTCCTTCTTTTGCTTGGCTTAAAGCTTTGTCTAAAATTTCGTAAGATAATCCTTGTACTTTAATGTCCATTTGACAGGCAGTAATACCATCAGCAGTACCACAGATTTTAAAGTCCATATCTCCTAAATGATCTTCATCACCTAAAATATCAGAAAGTACAGCATAGTTATTTGGATCTTTTTCATCAGAAATTAATCCCATTGCAATACCAGAAACTGGTTTTTGAATTTTAATTCCTGCATCCATAAGTGCCATAGTACCTGCACAAACAGTTGCCATTGAAGATGAACCGTTTGATTCTAAAATATCAGAAACAATTCGTACTGTATAAGGGTTGTCAGCCGGAATCATTTTTTTCAATGCTCTTTGTGCTAAATTTCCATGACCGATTTCTCTTCTACTTACATTAAATTTCATTCTAGCTTCTCCTGTAGAGAAAGGAGGGAAGTTATAGTGTAAATAGAAACTTTCATGTCCTTGGTGAGTTACTCCATCCAAACGGTTGACATCAGTAGCTGAACCTAAAGTTACAGTTGTTAATGATTGAGTTTCACCCCTTGTAAACACTGCTGAACCATGAGGGCTATATAAATAATCTACTTCACACCAGATAGGTCTAATTTCAGTTGTTGCTCTTCCATCTAATCTTTTTCCTTCTGATAATACTAGATTTCTTATCGCTTCTTTTTCTACATCATGGTAGTATATACCAATTAATTTAGCATCATACTTTTCAGCCTCATCTTCCGATAATCCTGCAATCCAATCTGTTTTTACCGCTTTAAATTTAGTTGATCTCTCATCTTTTCCTAAACCTTCAGCAGCTACAGCATAAACAGCATCATAAGTTTCTGCTTTAATTTTAGCTTTTAAATCTTCATCATGATTTTCATGACAGTATTCTCTTTTATCAGCTGAAACACCAACTTTAGCAGCTAATTCTAATTGTGCAGCACATTGTACTTTAATTGCTTCATGTCCAATTTTGATTGCTTCAATCATTTCAGCTTCTGATACTTCACTCATTTCACCTTCAACCATTGCAACACTGTCAGCTGTTGCACCAACCATAAGGTCAATATCTGCATTTTCTAATTGTGCTGATGATGGGTTAATAACGAAACTTCCATCAATTCTTGCTACTCTACATTCTGAAATTGGCCCGTTAAAAGGGATGTCAGAAAGTGCAATTGCTGTTGAAGCAGCAAGTGCAGCTAAAGCATCAGGCTTTACTTCTGGGTCATGTGAGTTTAACGATATCATTACTTGCACCTCAGCATGGTAATCGCTAGGGAACATTGGTCTTAATATTCTGTCAACCAAACGCATTACCAAGATTTCTTGGTCAGTTGGCCTTGCTTCTCTTTTTAAGAATCCTCCTGGGAATCTTCCATCAGCTGAAAATTTCTCTCTATAATCTACTGTTAAGGGCAAGAAATCCACTCCTTCTCTTGCTTCAAAGCTTGATACTACTGTAGCTAACATATGTGTATTTCCCATTCTTACTTCTACCGATCCGTGAGCTTGTTTTGCTAATTTTCCTGTTGAGATAGTAATTTCTCTACCATCCTCTAGTTTAATAATTTGTTTTTCTTCTTTTATCATCTTGTTTTCTTTGTTTATAAATTAAAAAAGGCAATAAAACTATTGCCTTTTTTGTCTTTGTCTTTATTATTTTATCTTCTAAGACCTAAATCCTTTACTAGATCTCTGTATTTTAAAATGTCTTTACCTTTTAAGTAATCTAATAATTTTCTTCTTCTCCCAACTATTAACTGTAATGATCTTTGTGTTCCGTAATCTTTACGATTTACTTTTAAATGGTCAGTTAAATCTGAAATTTTCTTAGTAAATAAGGCTATTTGAGAGTAAACCGATCCTGAATCTTTGGCGTCATTACCAAATTTCTTAAATATTTTTTCTTTTTCTTGTGTTGTGATGCTCATGTTTTTCTGTTTAAAATCACTTTAATTTATGGGTTGCAAATTTAGTAAAGTTATCAAATAAAAAACTCATTTTAAAAAGAAATTATTTTTTAATAATTCTGAAGAGTTGTGCAAGCTTTTCCTTTAGGTCTTTTCTGTGTACAATAAAGTCAATAAAACCGTGTTCTTGCAAAAATTCAGCAGTTTGGAATCCTTCAGGCAAATCTTTCCCAATGGTTTCTTTTACAACCCTAGGTCCAGCAAAACCAATTAGTGCATTTGGCTCGGCAATATTCATGTCTCCAAGCATTGAAAAAGAGGCAGTAGCTCCACCAAAAGTAGGGTCAGTACATAATGAAATATAAGGCAAGCCAGCCTTACTTAATTGCGCTAATTTAGATGATGTTTTTACTAATTGCATTAATGAAATAGCGGCTTCCTGCATACGAGCGCCTCCTGATTTTGAAATAATAATCATTGGATGCTTGTTTTTACGAGCATAATCAATTGCTCTTGCAATTTTTTCACCAACAACCGAACCCATTGAGCCTCCAATAAAACTAAAATCCATAGCGGCAATTACCACTCTTTCTCCTTTTAGTTTTCCGTAAGCAGTTCTAACAGCATCTTTCAGTCCTGTTGCTTGTTGCATAGTCTTTATTCTGTCTGCATATTCTTTACTATCCTTAAAATTCAAAGGATCTTCAGGCGCTATATTAGTATCTAATTCAGTAAACTTATTGTTGTCAAATAAGATTTCAAAATAATCGGCAGAGCCTATACGGCTATGATAATTGCAAGTAATACAGCAAAAAAGATTTTGTTTATGTTCCTCAGTTGTAACAATATTCTTACACTTTGGACATTTACTCCATAGTCCATCAGGAGTTTCCTTTTTTTCGTCTGTTGAAGTAGTAATTCCTTCTTTTCTTCTTGTGAACCAACTCATATTTTAAAGTTTGGATTTTTTTTCAGTTGTTTTTATCGTGTCTCTAACATTTCGACATAAGAACCAAAAGTAGCTAAACTATTATTTTTTGCCCTTAACAGAAATGATTCTTGAGCTGCTTTTCTATTTTCTTTTTTACCCTTCCAAGAGTTTAAAGCATCATACTGAAGAGCTCTTCCATAGGAAAAAGTTAGATGCCAAGGCATGTCATTATATTTTTCATTCATTTTATTTAAATGAAAGGTAGCTAAATCTCCACTTTGTCCGCCTGATAAAAAAGCAATTCCTGGCACATTTTCAGGAACATTTTCTTTTAAACAGGCATAAGTTAAATCAGCTACTTTTTCTATATCTGCCTGAATAGGACAATCAATTGCTGATATAATCATATTAGGCTTTAAAATAATCCCTTCAAGCAGAACATTGTACATATGTAATTGCTCAAAAACGATCTTAAGTACTTTATTTGTAACTGTATTACATGTTTCAATGGTATGCGTTCCGTCCATAAGAACTTCTGGCTCTACAATTGGAACAAGTCCTGCTTGTTGACATTTAGACGCATAACGTGCAAGTGAATGCGCATTTGCGTATATACAAGCTTCTGAAGGAATATTATCTCCTATTGTTATTACTGCTCTCCACTTTGCAAATCTAGCTCCTAGCTCATAATACTCTGCTAATCTTTTATCTAATCCATCTAATCCATTAGTTGCTTTTTCGTTTGGAAATCCTTCAAGATCAATTACCCCTTGATCAACTTTTATGCCAGGAATAATGCCTTTTGAATTTAATAATTTAGTAAAAGGAATTTTCTCTTCACAAGTTGTGCTTTGTTTTAGTGTTTCGTCAAATAATATAACTCCACTAATATAATCCTCAATTTTATTTGAAGTGAATAACATATCTCGGTATTCATTTCTGCTCTCAAAACTGGACTCAACTCCTATTGAATCAAATCTTTTTTTACATGTAGGATTACTTTCATCTGCGGCTAATATTCCTTTTCCTTTACGAGCTAAATTTATAGCTATTTGTTTTAACTGATTTTCATTACTCATTTGCTTTTAGATTTTAATTAATTAATACTATTTTTTGTGACTACAAGGTTAGTGTAATTTATACACTTAGCATAATATTTTATATTTTAATTATTTACATTAGTTTTCAAGGTACAAAATTATAATAATGTTAGAACATCTGAGTTATTTTTAGAATTATTTCCTATCATTGGCAATAATTAAAATATTTTATGAATGATTACAAAAAATCAGATTAAATATATCAAAGGGCTATCTCTGAAAAAAAACAGAATAAAGGAACAATGTTTTGTTGTTGAAGGAGAAAAGTGTTTGGCCGAATTATTAAATTCTTCTTTTGAGATAGTTGAATTGTTTGCGTTAAAAGATTGGATTGATGAAAATAAAGTGATCTTTGATAAAATACAAGCAGTAAGTTTCAAAGGGTTAGAAAGGATAAGTAATCTGAAATCACCTAATAAAGTATTGGCAGTTGTAAAATTGAAAAAACAAGAAATTCTACAGCAAGAATCAGTAGTTACTCTAGTTTTAGATGACATTAATGATCCTGGAAATTTAGGAACTATAATAAGAATGTGCGATTGGTTTGGAGTGAAGCAAATTATATGTTCAGAAAATTCGGTAGATATTTACAATCCAAAAGTTGTACAATCAACTATGGGTTCGCTTTTTAGGATACATATAATATATGCTAATTTGAGTACGTATTTAGCTAAAGTTACAACCCCTATTTATGGCGCTTATATGGATGGTAAAAATGTAAAAGATATTAAAATTAACCAGAAGGTTCATTTAGTGATGGGGAATGAAGCAAATGGAATTTCTGAAAAAATAGAAAAATACATTAGTAAAAAAGTAGTAATAAAAAATATTGGAGGTAATACTGAATCATTAAATGTAGCAGTAGCTACATCAATTTTATTACATGAGTTTTGTAACTAATTACTTTTTTTTAGATTTTCCAGACTTATAGTTTTTGCCCCATCTTAATCCTTCCCAACCACAAGCTTTACATCTATAGCGTTTGTATTCAAATATTCTGAGGGTAATATTATATACTATTTTATCTTTATAAAGTCGTTGTACTCTATTAAGTGCTAAGCTACAGTCAGGACAACAATTACTCCAAGCAGAACTCTCCTTTTTAGCTCCTATTTCTAAATATCGTAAAATGAAAAGCAATACTATATAAGACACTATTATGATAAATACTATAAGAAATCTATCCATAAAATGATATTTAATGTGTGTAAATTACACTAACTTTGTATTGGCAAAGATAATAAATTATTTTCACTCACACTAAGTTAGCTATCACTAAGTTAGCTATAAAAATCTGATAAACAGACGCTAATCCTTTTTATTCAAATGTAAATGAGATCATCCAGCCATTTGTGTTTAAGCGATTTATTGATTTGGTATATATTGTTTCATCTTCCGAAAGCAAATTAAGTATGCCATAAGATAACTTAATTTGAGGTGAAAATTTGAAGTATTCAAGGTAGTAATCAATTCCGAAACCAATTTCACCCATTAGGTCATTTTTCTTCAATTTTACAATCTCTTGCCCCTCATCATTTATTTTCTCTTGTGAGGCAATGTCTAAGCTGTATTTCACTCCAGCAAGCACATAGGTTCTGAAATTATTATACCTAGCTGATTTATATTTAATATAAACAGGAAAATCAATAAGTGTAGATTCAATTCGTTTTATTTTTTCATCACTTACTTGATTGTTGTCAATAAATTCGTAATGCAAATGTCGCTCACCAAATACTAGAGTAGGAATGAAGCGTAAGTCGGTATATTTTCCTATTCTAAGGTTAGAAACAATACCAAGGTTAAATCCTTTTTGACTATTGGAAAGCAGGGTTAATAATGTATCGTTTGTGATGGTATTACTATTTTTTTGTATGTTAAAATTTAGCTCATTCATACCTAGTGTAAATCCAAAGTGGAGTTTCTGAAAATCATAGTGAATAAGGTTTTGAGGTTTTTTACGCCTTTGTCCATAGGAATCACTAATTCCTAAGAATAAAAGTAAGATAATGAGATATTTAATTAATTTCTGCATGCGATCCGTAAACGATAAGGCTAATATTTTATTGCAACATATAATGATACGATACCAAAAGTTAATGGCACATGCTCACAATTTTTAAAGCCAGCTTTTTCTAATTCAGCTAGAAAATATTCCCCTGAAGGAAAAGCAATTACAGAATTTGGCAAGTAGGCGTAAGCATTTTTATCTTTTGAAATAATCCCTCCAACAAAAGGCAAAATATAATGAAAATATAAATTATAAAATTGTTTCAAAGGAAAACGAGTTGGTTCAGAAGGTTCCAATATGGTTACAATTCCTCCTGATTTTAACGTTCTGTTCATTTCGCAGAGTCCTTTGTTTAAATCTTCAAAATTACGCACACCAAAGCCAGCTGTTAGTGCATCAAAACTATTGTCATCAAATGGCAAATTTTCTGAATCAGCATGTTGTAAGTGTATCCTATCTGATAATCCTTTTTTAACTATTTTTTTATTTCCAACATCTAACATCCCTTGGGAAATATCTATTCCTGTAATTTGTGCTTTTGTGTGTTTGCTAGCACTGATGGCAAAGTCAGCAGTGCCAGTAGCAATATCCAAAATAGTAGCAGGATTATTTGTTAATTTTTTAATGGCAATTTTACGCCATACATTATCCATTCCTAAGGAAAGAGAATGATTTAAAAAATCATAACTTTTAGCAATATTGTCAAACATTTGAGTGACTTGCTTTTTCTTATTATCTGTATTGTTATAAGGAGTTACTTTACTCACTATTGGATGAGTTTGATTGCTTCAGAAAGTAATTTTTCTTTGTTAATAGGCATTACTCCAACCTCTTTACATACTATTCCTCCAGCTAAAGTAGACAGTACAGATAAATCGGTATACTTTATACCTGAAGCTAAGCAAAGGGAGGCTACTGCAATTACAGTGTCCCCAGCACCGGACACATCAATAATGTCACGCTTAAAAGCAGGGGTATGTTTGAATCCATCTGCTGAGTTTATGCAAATCCCTCTTTCCGATAAGGTTAATAAAATCCCTTTTGCATTAAGTAGTTTACGTAATTCAGTTGATGCTTTTTCTATTTCAGAAACATTATCAGCATTAAAATCAATATTCATTCCTGCTTTAATTTCAGCTAAGTTGGGTTTGAATATTGTACAATTTTTATAGGAATTAAAGTTCTGTTTTTTAGGATCAACAATAGTTGAGATCCCTTTTTTATTAGCTAATTTTATCACTTTTTCAATTACTTCACAAGTAAGCACTCCTTTGTTGTAATCTTGTAATATAATGACATCAATATTCCCCATTAAACTTTCAGTAAGTTTCAGGAATTCACTTGAATCAATAATAGGAGAGGCTTCTTCTTCATCAATTCGTAATTGATGTTTATTATTGGCAATAACCCTTGTTTTGACAGTTGTTTTTCTCTCTGTTTTAGCAAGAATCCCTGCAGTTGATAGCTCAGCTTCTTGCATTAATTTTAAGAATAATCTACCTCTATTTCCTATGCCTACTACTGAGCATAAAATAGGGTTTGATCCTAAAGCTTTTAAATTTAAAGCTACATTAGCCGCTCCGCCTAATCGGTTTTCGTGTTTCTTTACTTCAACTACTGGTACAGGGGCTTCTGGTGACATTCTATTTACTTCCCCCCACATATAAGCATCAATCATTGCATCCCCTACAATGAGGACATTCTTTTGATTAAACCCTTCAAATAATGCTTTAAAATCCATTAGTTCAATTGGGCTAATTGTTTTTTGATTCTATCCATTGCTTGCATGAGTTTCTCATCAGCAGCTGCATAAGAGATTCGTACACATTCAGGATTCCCAAAGGAATCACCTGCAACCAAAGCAACATGTGCAGAATTTAGTAAATACATACAAAAATCATCTGAATTATTTATAGTAGTTGTTCCGTCTGATTTCCCAAAATAATAACTTACATCAGGGAAAACATAAAATGCACCTTGAGGGACATTACATTTAATACCTTCTATATTATTTAATTCTGCTAAAATCATATCTCTCCTTTTTAGGAAAGTGTCTTTCATCTGTTGTGTTGTTGATCTTGGGTCGGCAAGCATTGCTCTTTCTGCAGCTTTTTGTGCTATTGCGCAAGTAGCAGAAGTAACTTGCCCTTGCACTTTATTACAGGCTTTTGCAATCCAAAGTGGTGCGCCAATAAAACCTACACGCCAACCCGTCATAGCAAATCCTTTTGAAACTCCATTAACAGTGATGGTACGATCCTTCATTGAAGGGATAGTGCCTATACTAAAGTGTTTTTCAGTAAAATTAATATGCTCATAAATTTCATCTGCCACTACATAAATATCAGGATGTTTTTCTAACATTTTCGCTATAGCCTCCAGTTCTGATCGAGTATATACAGTCCCACTAGGATTACATGGGGAGCTGAACATTAACAGTTTAGTTTTTGGTGTAATTACAGCTTCTAACTGCTCAGGTGTTACTTTAAAATCCGAATCAATTGTTGAGGGTACTTCTACCGGAACACCTTCTGCTAACTTTACAAGTTCAGTATAGCTAACCCAGTAAGGACAAGGTAAAAGCACTTCATCTAAAGGATTAAGTAAGCTTAAACAAAGATTGGCTAATGATTGTTTTGCACCAGTTGATGTAACAATTTGATCAGCAGTAAACTCTAAGTCATTATCTCTTTTAAATTTTTGTACAATTGCACTTCTGAGCTCTGGTAAACCAGGAACTGGAGTGTAGTGCGAGAAATTATCATCAATTGCTTTTTTTGCTGCCTCTTTTATAAACTCTGGGGTGTCAAAATCTGGCTCTCCTAAGCTTAAGGCAATTACATCAATTCCTTTAGCTTGTAATTCTCTACTCATTCTTGCCATAGCTAGAGTTGCTGATTCTGCTAATCGGTTTAACCTATCTGATACTTTTGTCATGCTTGTTACTTATGGTTTTTAAAAGGAGCAAATATAGGTAATAGTAGTTAGTTGGTTGTTTTTAGTTGTCAGAAAATTAGAGGTCATAATGAATGAAAGTCTTTTTTGCAAATGATTTTCTATATATTTACAAAATGAAAAAATTATTATTTTTAACTGTATGCCTGTTGATTTCAGGAATCACAAATGCACAAAAGGTATTCTCGGTTGAATACGCAAGCCAAGCTGATGTAAAAGTATTTGTTGCTGATTATGAAAGCAGAGCTGATTTGTCTGTATTTAAAGTGGATTATGAAAGCCGTGCAGGAGAGAATGATGGAAATTGGTTTTTTGTAGATTATGCAAGTAGGGCAGACAAGAAAATATTTTTTGTGGACTACGCTTCACAAGCTGATGTTATCATTTTTTTTGCTGACCATAGCAGTAGGGCAGGGTGGAAGAAGAAAGAAAAAATGCATTTATTTTATTAATAAAACAAAATAAAAAAACTACTACTTATATTACTTTACTTGCCTTTACTTTTTACAACTTGCAAGAAAGAAGATTCTTTGATAGAACCTTCTAATATTACTATTAATAATAAGTGGCAACTGTCAATGCAAAGTACTTCTCTTGCACAAGGGGACCAGTATGCTTCTGGTACCTGGATAGATTGGTTAGTAACAGGAACTGTTTACACTGGAAGGATAAATTATATAAGTTCAGGTTCAATTATGGTAAGTAACGATACTGTTTTCCCTGGTGTATCTTCAAGCTATTCTTCAAGGGTTTGGAGTATTACTAAAAATCAGGTTACGGTAAATGGTCTTACTGCATCATCTATTATAGATACTTATTATGATGAGAATGGATTTTCTTATAATATATCGCAACATAATTTTACTAAAAATTTAGATACAATAGTTGTTAATTTTCAGTCAGGTGATATAAAGAAATTTGTAATAAATGAATTAACTGCTGATAAATTGCATATTACTTCAATACCTGACACAAACTACATTCCAGTATTTGATATAAATGGTATTTATCAAGATACTGTTATGATGAATCTTACTTCAGATAACTATTTCTTTGATAAAGCACAATAGTTATAAATAATTAAAAGCTACTTAATAACTGATAAATAGTTTTCCCTTTTATTAATTCTTTTTCCAGATCTTTAAGTTTTCTTTCAGCTAAAAGTAAGTTGTATTGTTTACTGCCTAGCTCTTCTTTTACTATATGGTGTAGCCAATAGATATTTTGCTTTTCTCTATTTTTATTTTTCCATCCACTAGCACTCATTTGGGAATCATAAGTAGTTATCATATCCCAAATTCCATCAATTCCTGTATTTTCCAAAGCAGAGCAGGTACTTACTTTAGGTGTCCATCCGTTTTCCATAGCCGGGAATAGGTGTAAGGCTCTTTTGTAAGCTAGTGAAGCATTCTTGGCATTTGTAATATTATCGCCATCCGCTTTGTTAATGATAAGTCCGTCCGCCAATTCCATTATTCCCCTTTTTATCCCTTGCAATTCATCACCAGCGCCTGCAAGCATCAATAGTAAAAAGAAATCTACCAAATTACTAACTGTAGTTTCGCTTTGTCCAACGCCAACGGTTTCTACTAAAATAACCTCATAACCTGCCGACTCACACAAAATAACGCTTTCTCTTGTTTTATTGGCCACTCCACCCAAAGTTCCGCTACTTGGGCTAGGGCGGATAAATGCATTCTCATTAGCTGCTAGTTCGTGCATACGGCTTTTATCCCCTAAAATACTGCCCTGTGTTTGTTCACTAGTTGGGTCAATAGCCAAAACAGCTACTTTCTTCCCTTGGCTAGTTAGTAGTTTGCCAAAAACTTCAATAAAGGTACTTTTACCAACTCCTGGCACTCCTGTTATACCTACTCGTATTGATTTTCCACTATGGGGTAAGCATTCAGCAAGTAATTCCTGTGCTTGTTTTTCATGCTCAGGCAAGGTGCTTTCCAAAAGGGTAATTCCTTTTCCTAATGCAGTGCGATTCCCTTTAATTATTTGCTGAGCGAGTTCCATTATTTTACGGCTATTACTGAGATTTCTACATTTACATTTTTTGGTAAAACTGAAACCTGCACTGCCTCACGAGCAGGAGGCTTATCCTCAAAATATTGAGCATATACAGTATTTATTGCTTTATAATCGTTCATGTTTTTCATAAAGATACTGCATTTTACCACATGGTTAAAATCCATTTCAACTTCCTTTAATACTGCCGCTATATTTTGCATTACCTGAGTAGTTTCAGCTGTAATATTATCCATTACTAAATTACCTGTTGCGGGGTTAATTGCTATTTGCCCCGAACAATACAGGGTATTACCACTAAGTATAGCTTGGCTATAAGGTCCAATGGCTGCCGGAGCATTGTGAGTACTGATTACTTTTTTCATTTTATTAGTTTCTGTGTCCAAATATAGCACTTCCTACTCTAACCATAGTACTGCCTTGTTCTATGGCTAACGGATAATCGCCACTCATTCCCATTGATAAGGTAGTGATGTTGTCGTTTTTTATGCTGTTAAATACAGTTTTCAGGCTTTTGAATTCTTCTTTGATTTGATTATTATCATTCGTAAAAGTAGCCATTCCCATTAGGCCAACAATCCTGATATTTTTGAAAGATGAAGTAGCAAATAACACCTGTGTTACTTCCTGTATTCCAAAACCAAACTTTGTATCTTCCTTGGCAATATGTACTTGCAAAAGGCAGTCAATTTTCCTATTATTTTGTACTGCCCTTTTATCAATTTCTTGTAATAGTTTTAGGTTATCCACTCCGTGTATTAATGTAACAAAAGGAGCTATAAACTTTACCTTATTTCTTTGCAAATGCCCAATCATATGCCACTGAATATCTTTGGGTAATTCTTCTTGTTTTTTTACTAATTCTTGTACTTTATTTTCGCCAAAAACTCTTTGTCCCTCACTATAAGCTTCCAGGATATCAGTATTGGGTTTTGTTTTGGAAACCGCTACTAAAGTTACTGTTTTAGGCAGCTTACTTTTTATACTTACTAATTGGTCAGCAATAGACATTAGTCAAGTGAATAAATAGTTAAGCCAGAACGCAATTTTGGTTCAATATAGGTGCTTTTTGGAGGCATAAACCTATTGTTGTCTGCCACTTCCTTTAATGCATTAATAGGGATGGGTTTTAGGATAAAAGCTACAGAAAATTTACCGTTATCTACTTTTTGTTTTATTGCTGAAAGGGGAGTAGTTCCTGCTTCAAACACTATGTTTTTATCCGTTTTCTCATCTGTAATATTCAAGATAGGAGCCAAAATATTATCCGATAAAATAGCAGGATCCAATTTACTCACACAATCGGTATTTAGTAGCTCTGGTTTTACAATTAAGGAATACCAATTTTCTGCTAAATACATTGAAATCTCATCTTTTAAAGTTGGAGAGTAGTTTTGCTTTCCTTTACCTTTAACAGTAAATGATTTTTCAATTTCAGTAATTAATTCATTTACCGTAAGTCCATTTGTGTGTTTTACTAATCGGTTAAAATTGATGATATTCAGCTGATTTTCATCAATCAAACAACTCATAAAATACTGACTATTTTCTTTGGCGCTTGTTTGTGCTAGTAAAGCTGAGGAAGCCGACCTATGATGTCCGTCCGCAATGTATAAATTATCAATATTGGCAAAGGCATTAATAAGCGTGTTGCAATCAGTCTTATCATTAACTACCCATAGTTTGTGTACGGATTTATTGGTAGTGGCGAATTCATACTCGGCTCTTTGCGATTTATATTTTTCAATTACTTCACTAATAGTTTTATTAGGCGCATGACTTAGTAGTACGGGGTCTGCATTAAAGCCTGTTATTTCCAAATAATTTTTAAACATTTCTTCCCTTTTAGTAAGGGTATGTTCGTGTTTTTTAATGATTCCGTTTTGATAATCCTTAATTGCTGTAGCAGCAATAATGCCTTCAAAGATATTACGGTTATTGTTTTGCTGATACAAGTAAAAACAAGGTTTATCCTCTTGTAATAAAATTCCTTTTTGCTGAAATTCTTGAAACTTTGCTTTTGTCATTTCAAATTTTTGAATTCCTGATTTTTTTTCTACATCTGAATAATCAGGATTAATGATATGCAAAAAAGTATAAGGATTGTGATCTAACTTTTCAGTTAAGGTTTCATCAGAATAGGATAGATACGACCTTGAAGCAACTAAATTAGCCTTATCTCTTGTAGGGCGGATTGCTTTAAAAGGTTGTACGCTAGCCATTTTTATTTATCAAAGTGAGTCGCAATTTGTTCTGCTAATTCTGTACCAATTCTGTCTTGTGCTTCTAGCGTTGCCGCCCCAATGTGTGGGGTAAGCGAAATGGCATTGTGCATAAGTAAGTGAATGCTAGGAGTTGGTTCATTTTCAAAAACATCAAGCCCTGCATAAGCCAATTTTTCTTTGTCTAAAGCAAACATTAAAGCAGTTTCATCAATTACACCCCCTCTAGCTGCATTTACAATGCCAGCACCTGTTTTCATCATCCCAATCTCTTTGGCTCCAATGACAGCTTTATTGCTAGTTTTAGGAATGTGTACGGTTACAAAATCGGAGTTAGACAAGACATTTATTAAACTATCAGTTTCAATAGTAAACGATTTTTTATCGCCATTAAAAAAGTTCAAAGTAATGTTTGCTTCTTCAATAAATGTATCGTGCGCCATAACATTCATGCCTAATCCTATTGCTCTTTTTGCAACCTCTTGCCCAATTCTTCCAAAGCCAATAATTCCTAAAGTTTGACCTGAAAGTTCTTGTCCCTTAGCGTATGATTTTTTTAATGCCTTAAAGTCAGTGTCACCTACTATTGGCATTTTACGATTACTATCAGATAAGAAACGCGTCATGCTAAATAAATGCGCAAATACTAATTCCGCTACTGAGGCAGAAGAAGCTGCTGGCGTATTGATTACATTGATGCCTTTTTCTCGAGCATAGTCTACATCAATATTGTCCATTCCAACACCTCCTCTTCCGATAATTTTTAAATGAGGACAAGCGTCAATTAAATCTTTCCGTACAGTAGTTGCACTCCTTACTAAAAGCACTTCATAATTTTCAGTATTTATAGCCTTAATTAAATCTGCTTGAGCAACATGCTCAGTAATTATATTAAATCCTTTGGCTGTTAAATTATCAACCCCAGCTTGTGAGATGCCATCATTTGCTAATACATTTATCATTTTAATTTTGTTCTAATTTTTGCATTACATCTACTAATACTTGTATACTTTCTTTTGGCATAGCATTATAAATTGAAGCTCTATATCCTCCAACTGATCGGTGTCCTTTTATGCCACTAATTCCTGCTTCATTCCACATTTCATTGAATTGAGTTTCTTTACTTCCGTCTGTAAGTAAAAAACAAACATTCATATTTGATCGATCTTCCTTATTTGCAGTTCCTTCAAAGAGTGGGTTTCTATCAATCTCATTATACAATAAATCTGCTTTTTCCTGATTGATTTTTTCAATAGTAGAAATGCCACCCAAATTCTTTAGCCATTCTAGGGTAAGCATGGAAACATAAATTGGGAATACAGGCGGAGTATTAAACATGCTTCCGCTATCAATATGCGTTGTGTAATCTAGCATAGCAGGGATTTTTCTGCCTGTTTTTCCTAAAATTTCATCTTTTATTATTACAAGAGTAGTTCCTGCAGGGCCCATATTTTTTTGTGCACCAGCATAAATTAAATCAAAGTTACTTACTTCAATCCTTCTACTAAAAATATCCGAACTCATATCACAAACCATAAGGGTAGGGCAGACAGGAAATTCTTTCATCTGTGTGCCGTAAATGGTATTATTAGAAGTACAGTGGAAGTAATCAATGTCTGCAGGTATTGTGTATCCTTTAGGAATGTAATTATAATTTTTATCTGAAGAATCACCCACCATAATAATCTCTCCTAAATTCTTAGCTGCTGCAATTGCTTTTTTTGCCCAAACACCTGTATTGGTATAAGCTGCTTTTCCATCTACTTTCATGAGATTGAAAGCTACCATTAAGAATTCCATACTAGCTCCGCCTTGTAAGAATAATACGGAATATCCTTTAGGAACTTCTAGTAATTCCTTTACTAAATTTTGCGCTTTATTCATTACTTCAATAAAAGGCTGGCTCCTATGTGAAATTTCAATTAATGATAAGTTATCATTATTAAAATTAAGTAAAGCTTCTGATGCTTGTTGTAAGACCTCTTGAGGTAGAATGCTAGGTCCTGCAGAAAAGTTGTATTTTTTCATGTACAGCTATTGGTTGTTAAATTTTTATGATTTATTGTTTTACTCTTTCTATATATGCACCTTTTTCAGTGTCAATTTTAATTTTATCTCCTTCATTAATAAACAAAGGAACATTAATATTCGCACCTGTTTCAGTAGTGGCGGGTTTAAATGTATTGGTAGCTGTATTTCCTTTTAATCCAGGTTCCGTATGTGCAATTTCCAGTATAACATTTGCCGGAAGTGTTGCTGATAAAGGCATTCCTTCATCAGCATGGAATAATACTTCTACATTTTCTCCTTCTTTTAAAAATTGCACATTATTAATAAAATCTTTAGATAACATGATTTGCTCATAATCATCATTATTCATTAAATGACAATCATTTCCTTCAGCATAAAGGAACTGATATTTTCTATTTTCAATTCTGACAATATCTATCTTAACTCCTGAAGTAAATGTATTGTCTAATAATCGTCCAGTATTTAAATTTCTGATTTTAGTTCGTACAAATGCAGGTCCTTTTCCAGGCTTTACATGCTGAAAAGATTCAATTTTCCAAGGTTCACCATTATGATTAATACATAATCCGTTTCTAAATTCTGCTGTAGTTGCCATAGTTTTTATTTTTGATTAAAACCTTTCATAATTCCTCTTCCTGAATTTTGTATAAATGAGATGATTTCATCACGCTCAGGAGAAGCATTTATTTCAGTTTCAATTTTTAATAATGCTTGTGTAGTGTTTTTATTAGATTGAAATAAGATTCGATAAATATTTTGTATTTCCTGAATCTTCTCCTCTTTAAACCCTCTTCTTCTTAAGCCTATAGAATTAATACCAACAAATGAAAGAGGTTCTCGAGCTGCTTTCACAAAAGGAGGAATATCTTTCCTTACAAGCGCACCACCAGAAACCATTGCATGTTTACCGATACTTGCAAATTGGTGTACTGCTGATAAACCTCCAATAATTGCATAGTCGCCTATAGTAACATGCCCACCAAGAGCAACACTATTAACAATAATACAATTATCACCAATTTTGCAATCGTGAGCAATGTGTGAATAAGCCATTATTAAGCAGTTTTCACCTACTTCAGTTTTACCAGTTACTGATGTGCCTCTATTGATGGTAGCACATTCTCTTACCGTAGTATTGTTGCCAATAATAGCAAGCGATTTTTCCCCTTCAAATTTTAAATCTTGAGGTATGGCAGAAATAACTGCTCCAGGAAAGATTCTACAGTTTTCTCCTATTCGAGCTCCTTCCATAATAGTTACATTGGAACCTATCCAAGTTCCTTTCCCTATTTCAACATTTTTAGCAATGGTAACAAAGGGATCTATTACAACATTGTCTGCAATTTTTGCATTAGGATGCACATATGAAAGTGGTTGTATCATGTTTTATTTTTTAGGCATAATTTGTGCTAATAAATCTCCTTCTACTACAATATTTCCATCTACAAACCCTTTGCCATGCATATGACATAACCCTCTTCTTATTGGAGAAATTAAGTTTAATCTAAAAATAATTGTATCTCCAGGTACTACTTTTTTCTTGAATTTAGCATTGTCAATCTTCATAAAGAAAGGTAAATAATCTTCAGGGCTGTCTACCGTACTTAAAATTAAAAAACCTCCAGCTTGTGCCATAGTTTCTAGTTGTAATACTCCAGGCATTACTGGTTCTTTAGGAAAATGACCTTTAAAGTAATCTTCATCAGAGGTAACAAATTTTGTTCCTATAATATAATCTTCCCCTAATTCTCTTATTTCGTCAATAAACAAGAAAGGTTCTCTGTGAGGTAAAATTGTTTTAATTTTAGCTTTATCATACAATGGAGCCTTATTAAAATTAATTTCTGGTGCTATTTTATTCATAGTTTTTTTCATAATTTTTTTTAATTGCTTAGCAAATTCTATATTGCTTTTATGACCTGGTTTATAGGCTGTAATTCTTCCTTTTATTGGCTTTCCAACTAAAGCTAAATCACCAATTACATCTAATAATTTGTGCCTTGCAGGTTCGTTTTTATGTCTTAATTTAAGGTTATTTAGGATACCTCCTTCTCCAACCTTTATATCTGATTTATTAAAAGCAGTTGCTAATTTATTAAGTTTTTCCTCAGTAATTTCTTCCTCAACAATTACAATAGCGTTATTAACATCCCCTCCTTTTATAAGATTATTTGCTAATAAAACTTCAAGTTCATGTAAAAAACAAAAGGTTCGTGATGATGTAATTTCACTATTAAATTCTTTTATAGAATTTATTGCTGCTTTTTGAATTCTAAGTATTTCAGAATTGTAATCAATTTCAACTTTTACGGCATATTTATTTGAAGGAGTAGCCGTAAGTATAGTTCCGCTTTCTTTGTCAGTAAACGTAATCGTTCGTTTAATTTCAAAGAAATCTTTCTTTACATTCAGTTCAGTAGTGCCAGTTTGCTCAATTAGTTCAGTAAATTTTTTTGAACTTCCGTCCAAAATTGGAATTTCAATATTATCAACCTCAATAATTAGGTTGTCAATTTCAAATCCAACTACGGCTGCCAATATATGCTCAACTGTATTTATTTCAGCTTTTTCATTCTTAAGTCCTGTACTTCTTTCGGTAGAAAAAACATTATCTACATCAGCTTTTATTACTGTTTTATCTAATAAATCTATTCTGATAAATGTAATTCCGGTGTTTGCTTCAGCAGGCTTTAAAGTCATATTAGTAGTAACCCCAGTGTGAATTCCAACACCTGAAACAGAAACGCTATTTTTAATAGTTTTTTGCATTTTAGGAGTCTAATTCTTTTTTGATTTTATTTAATGTTTCGTATATTTCTGGCAATTTTTTAAATATGATATAGGAACGTTGGAAATCTTTTATGTTAAAGGCCATTGGACCTTGTACAATTTTACCTACTTCTGTAATGCTAGAAGCAATCCCACTTTGTCCTGCAATTTTTACTTTATCAGCAATCCTAAGATGTCCTGAAATAGCAACCTGCCCACCAATCATGCAATTTTTTCCAATTTTTGAAGAACCAGCTATTCCGGTTTGAGCAGCAATTACAGTGTGCTCCCCAATTTCTACATTATGAGCAACTTGTATTAGATTATCTAATTTCACTCCATTTCCAATTATTGTTGAACCCATAGTTGCTCTATCAATAGTTGAATTGGCCCCAATTTCAACATTATTGTCAATAACTACATTCCCTATCTGACTAATTTTTTTGTAATTAGTGTTTCTATTAGCAGCAAATCCAAATCCATCAGAACCGATTATCACTCCTGAATGAATAATGTTATTTGCACCAACTATACAATCATGATAAATTTTTACTCCAGAAAAAAGAATAGTATTTTCTTTTATTGTAACATTTTCACCTATGTAGCAATTAGGGTAAATCTTAACATTTTTTTCAAGTATTACTCCTTCAGAAATGGAAGTAAAAGCTCCAATAAATACATCATCACCAATAGTACTAGAAGTAGCAACATCTGCTTTTTTGGAAAGACCAACTTTATTGAACTTCATTTGATTATAAAGTTCTAAAATCTGACTAAATGATGCGTAGGCATCTTCAACTTTTATTAGTGTAGCATTAATATCTTTATCTGCAGTAAATGATTTGTCGACAATAACAATTGAAGCCTTTGAAGTATAGATATATGGAGTGTACTTTGGGTTTGCTAAAAAACTTAAATCCCCTTTTTCTCCTTCTTCAATTTTAGCTAATGATTTTACCTCAACAGCAGCATTTCCTTGAATCTCTCCGTTAAGTATTTCGGCTATTTGATGGGCGTTAAATTTCATTTGGTAAATTTAATAATTTTAATTGTTTTATAGTGTTGATTATTTCAATTTAGGATAACACAAAAAATACTTATTAACGGTTTTGTTTAAGGCCTCAATATTAAAATGGTCAGAAGCAGCAGTAATGTCAATTATATCTCCATTTTTCATTAAAATATTAATATTTGCTTTTTCATTATTATAGGTGCTATTGCTTACTTTGTCAGAGAAAACAAAATATCTTGCTTCCTGTTTTGAAATATTAAATTGCTGTTGAATCTTTTCTAATTCATTTTCAATTTCTGATGTGTTGAATATTGTGTTTTGTATTTTTATTTTTAATAATTTACGGTTCAATATCATATCCGATAGTGAAGATAATACGAAATCAGGATTGTTTTTCCAGTATTTTAATGAGGCATAAATATCAAAATCATCTAATTCTGCAAAATAATTAAGTAGTTCTGGATTTGTGTCAAAATCATTAAGCGTATAATAATTATTTAAAAATACAGACAAACTAGCAGGAGCATAGACTTCCTTGCCAGCAGTAATTAAATCTTTTGCTCTTTGCAGTACTTTTTTAAGCATATTTTCAGCTGAAATAACTGTTTTATGTAAGTATACTTGCCAGTACATTAGTCTTCTTGCAATTAAGAATTTTTCAATAGAATAAATCCCTTTTTCTTCTACAACCAAATTGTCATTTACAACATCTAACATATTTATTATTCGTTCGGTCCCAATATTTCCTTCTGTAACGCCAGAAAAGAAGCTATCTCTTTTTAAATAATCCAATCGATCCATATCCAATTGTGAAGATACTAATTGGTGTAGAAATTGTTTTGGATATTTCCCATTAAAGATTTTTATTGCCAAAGATAATTTTCCTTCAAATTGCTCGTTTAATCTCTGCATAAAAAGAGAGGATAGCTGCTCGTGTGAGACATTAGAAGCAATTGAATGTTCCAAAGCATGAGAGAATGGTCCATGCCCAATATCATGTAAAAGAATAGCAATTTTTAAAGCTTCAGCTTCAGCTTCAGTTATTTCATGACCTTTGTCTCTGATTTGATTAATGGCTTTATTCATCAAAAACATACAGCCAATTGCATGATGAAAACGCGTATGGTGCGCGCCAGGATAAACTAGATAAGAAAGGCCCAGTTGAGATATTTTTCTTAATCTTTGAAAATAAGGATGGTCAATTAAATCAGTAATGATACCTTTATCAAGTTTTACAAAGCCATAAATGGGGTCGTTAATTATTTTATCTTTTTTTCTGTTTTGCATATAGGCAAATAACGGATTTTTTTTAATTTTTGTAAACTATAAACGAATAAAATATGATACAAATACTTTGGGCGGATGATGAAATAGATTTATTAAAGCCACATATTATTTATTTAGAAGGAAAAGGGCATGCTATTACTCCAGCAAAAAGTGGAGATGAAGCTTTAGATTTATTGGAAGAAAATAGCTACGATCTTATCTTTTTGGATGAGAATATGCCAGGATTATCAGGATTAGAGACCTTAACTATTATTAAGGAAAAATATATGAATACTCCTGTAATCATGATAACCAAGAGTGAGGAAGAAAGTATCATGGAAGAGGCCATCGGCTCTAAAATTGCTGATTATTTGATTAAACCAGTCAATCCAAGTCAGATTTTATTGGCTATAAAAAAGAATATTGACGCCACCAGATTAGTAGAGGAAAAGACCACAAGCAACTATCAGCAAGAATTTAGAAATATAAGCATGTCTTTAGCGTCTTCTTTGAATAAAGAAGAGTGGTATGAAATATTTAAAAAATTAACCTATTGGGAGTTGGAGCTTGAGCGCTCAGGAGAACAAAGTGTAGAACAAATTTTAGAAATGCAAAAATCTGAAGCAAATACTCAATTTTTCAGATTTATTAAAAACAATTATAAAGACTGGATACAAGGGGAGGGAGCTCCTTTAATGTCACATAATTTAATCCGGAAAAAGGTTATACCGAAAATGGAAGATAATAAACCTACTTATCTTATTGTGATTGATAATTTGAGGTATGATCAATGGAAAATAATTGAGCCTTCTGTGTTGGAAGATTTTAGTGTTGTGAAGGATGAAATGTATACTTCTATTTTACCTACAGCAACACAATATGCCAGAAATGCTATTTTCTGTGGAATGTTGCCGTCTGAAATCCAAAAACGCTTTCCAAATATGTGGAAAAATGATGAGGATGAAGGAGGCAAAAATATGTTTGAAGCAGAATTTTTAGTAGATAATTTACAAAGGCTAGGAAAAGGGAGTTGTAAGCACTCTTATACAAAAATTACAAATATTGAATTTGGCAGAAAAGTGGTGAATAAAATTCCTAATATGAAAAATAATGATTTGAATGTAATTGTTTATAATTTTGTAGATATGCTCTCTCATGCCCGTACGGACATGAAGATGATTAAAGAACTTGCTGATGATGATTCTGCTTATCGTTCACTTACTGCTTCCTGGTTTTCACACTCTCCTTTAAAAGAAATTATGAAACAAATAGCCAAGCAAAAAGCTAATTTGATTATTACTACTGATCATGGTACAATTAATGTGAACAAGCCGTCCAAAGTAATAGGAGATAGAAATGTTAGCGCAAACTTAAGGTACAAACAAGGTAGAAATTTGGATTATCAAAAATCAGATGTATTTGAGATAGCAAATCCTTTAGATTATTATCTGCCTATACAAAATGTGAGTAGTAAATACATTTTTGCAAAAGAAGACATGTATTTTGTGTACCAAAACAATTATAATCAGTTTGTTCAATTTTACAAAAATACCTATCAGCATGGGGGTATTTCAATGGAAGAGATGTTAATTCCTGTAATTACATTAAGATCAAAATAAATGAGTAAAATTCTTTTTGCTGAAAATTTGGAGCAGCTTAATAGTATTTCTGAACAAATCCTTAAGCATACCTTTCCTTATAAAAAATTTGCATTTTATGGAGAAATGGGAGTCGGGAAGACTACATTAATAAAAGCTTTATCTTTGCACTTAGGAGTTACTGATATGGTAAGTAGTCCTACTTTTTCAATTGTAAATGAGTATCGTATTAATGAAAGTGAAAAAATATATCATTTTGATTTTTTTAGGACAGAAGATGAACAGGAAGTGTACGATATGGGATATGAAGAATATTTTCTCAGTAATGCTTATTGTTTTGTTGAATGGCCTGAAAAAATCACCAATTTGATTGAAGAAGATATGGTAAGGGTTAAAATGAGCACTGAAGGAACAACAAGAAGAATTGAAGTAATACTTTAACTATGAAAAAAGAAAAAATATTTAGTTCATTTGGAATACTTCCAAAAGAAGAAATGCTAGAAGTAAAACCTAATTTCAAGCAATTGCAAATAGGAATTCCTAAGGAATCCTCATTTCAAGAAAATAGAGTGAGTTTAACTCCTGATTCTGTGGGCTTATTAATTGCAAATGGACATAGTGTAATTATTGAAAAAGGAGCGGGTTTGGCATCCAATTTCTCTGATAGTGAATATACTGATAAAGGAGCAGACATTGCTTATTCCAAAGAGGAAGTGTTTAAAGCAAGTTTCATCTTAAAAATTGAACCACCAACAAAAGAAGAGCTTTTTTTAATGCAAAAAGGACAGGAGCTGATTTCAGCTGTACAAATGAGTACGCAATCAGATTCTTTTTTTAAAACTTTGAATCAAAAGAATATTACTGCTTTTGGTTTTGAGTTCATCAAAGACAAACAAAATAAATTGCCAATTGTTAGGAGTATGAGTGAAATTGCAGGCAATACAGCAATGCTTATTGCAGGCGAATATTTATCCAATACCAATGCAGGAAAAGGATTGATGTTGGGTGGTATTTCAGGATTAATACCAACTAGTATTGTCATAATAGGAGCAGGTACTGTCGGTGAGTATGCTTGCAGAGCCTCATTAGGACTAGGAGCTTCAGTACTTATATTTGATAATTCGGTAACTAAACTTAGAAGATTACAAAACAATATAAATCATAGAATTAGCACTTCAACTTTACAGCCTAAAGCATTAGGTAAAGCCTTGAGAAGAGCAGATGTAGTGATTGCAGCTTTGCAAATAGGAAACGGAAAAGTACCTTGTATTGTAAGTGAAGAAATGGTGATTAAAATGAAGAAAGGTTCGGTAGTTGTTGATGTAAGTATTGATCAAGGAGGGTGCTTTGAAACCTCTGAGGTTACTTCCCATAAGAAACCAACTTTTATTAAGCATGATGTAGTTCATTATTGTGTTCCGAATATAGCTTCAAGAGTATCGCGTACGGCATCTATGGCAATTAGTAACATCCTAACGCCTATTTTGTTGCGTATAGCTGAAGAGGGTGGAGTGGAACACACTATTAGAAAATATGAATATTTAAGAAAGGGAGCATATACTTATCATGGTAACTTAACCAATGAAGTGCTGAGTAAGAATTTCAATATTCCTTTTGTAGACTTAGATTTAATAATGACAAGTCGATAAAAGAATGGGCAGAAGACTCTTATTTTTTGGATTTGGAGCATTAATCAGTATTTCTTTCCTTTCACTGGGACCTGAAAATAGACTGAAGAGTACTTTTTATGAGTATGTAAATTATTATAACCCTGAGAAAAGAGTTGTAAGTCAGTTATTGCAGAAAGAACATGATATTATTTATACAAATAATGATTCTTCTGAAATTGCAAATTTTTTAGAGGGTTCGTGGGTAAATCATGAACTAACAAATAAAGAGAGCTATCCTCAAATTTTTGTTTTGGATAACTTAGTAAAAGAAATTCCGTCTAGACTTAAAGTTCGTTTTTATAATAAAGAAGAGCGTAAGAGTGAAGGAGAGAGGAAAAGATATAGTAAAGCTGTTTTTCAGGAAATTGAAACAGGAATAACTCTTTCAAAAAGATCATATAAAAGTTATTACTCCTTAATAGGAATCTTCTTTTTAATTATGATTCCAGTAAGTCTATTAGTCAGAAAATTAATAAAAAAAAGTAGTTCGTAACTTCTAAATGTTCTTTCTCCTTTGTTTTTCTGCAATAATATTGCTGAGTTCACGTCCCATTTGTCCTGCTATTGAGGTATTTTCTTTTATTCTTCTTATAAGGTAAGGCAATACATCTCTTATTGGACCATAAGGAACATATTTGCTCACATTATAATTTGCTGATGAAAGATTATAGGAAATATGATCACTCATCCCCAAAAGTTGCGAGAAGTAAATCCTTTCATCATTTTTATTCAAATTATGTTTTTCTATTAAATCAACTAATAACTGTGCGCTTTTTTCATTGTGTGTTCCTGCGCAAACTGCAACACGTTTAATATTTTTAATACAAAGCTCAAGCGCTGAATTATAGTCAGTATCTGTATTTGTTTTCACTGTGTGTACTGGACACGGATAGTTATTTGCTTTTGCTTTTGCAATTTCTTGTTCATGATAGGCACCTCTTACTAGTTTTACTCCAATGAAATAGTTGTTTTCTGCACGCCTTAAAAAGGAATTAAGGTAGTCTATTCGATCTTTTCGGTATAGCTGAATAGTATTGTAAATTAAGACTTTTTGCTTATTGTACTTTTCCATCATTTGCTCAGCAATGCTATCAATAGCATCCTGAATCCAACTTTCCTCAGCATCAATAAAAACAGCTACATTTTTATCAAATGCTAATTTGCAAATAGCATCTACTCTTGCTTCATATTCCTTTTTTTCTATTTTCTCATCAGCCGATAGGGGATTGTTGTTATTTATTTTTTCTAGAATAGAAAATTTACACAGTCCTGTAGGTTTGAACACTGAAAAAGGAATGCTGTCAGAAACTGCAGCCTTTTCAATGGAGGCTAGGGTTTGCTTTAGTGCTCTATTGAAATCGTTAGCTGACTCTTTCCCTTCTGCTGAAAAATCCAATATGGTTCCAATATGTGATTGCCACAATTTATCAATTGTAGTTTGGCTTTCCTCAATAGTTTCGCCCCCACAAAAATGTTTATAAACAGTTGCTTTAATAATAAATTTTATTGGAAAATGTAGCTTTAATGAAAATTGCACCAATCCTGTCAATATTTTTGAAACAAAACGATTGCTCATGCTTTTAAATAGGAGGTAGGCTCTATTTAAATCAGTATCTGATTTATCAGAAAAGGCAGTTTTTAGGTTATTGAAATTAATCATTTAGTTAAAAATTTTCGGGTAAAAATAAGAATAATGATTGCTTGTTCTGTGGTTTTATCTTAGACAAATTACTTTACCTTTCTGGAAATCATTAAGCCATCTCGTACTGGTAAGAGCATAGTTTCAACTCTATCAGAAGCAAGCAATTTTTTATTGTATTTATCCAATGCAGTCGTTTCCTCATCCATCTTTTCTTTAGTTACTTTTCCGCTCCATAGTACATTGTCAGCTATAATGAGACCGCCAATATCCATTTTGTCAATTATCGCATCAAAGTAATTTTTATAATTTTCTTTATCGGCATCAATAAAAGCCAGTTGAAAGTTACAAGCCAAGGTGGGTATGATGTCTAATGCCTGACCGATATGTTGTTGAATGTTATTGTTGAAATCGGATTCGTTAAAATAACGATTCGCTACTGAGGTATATTCCTCATTGATGTCAAGGGTATGCAATATACCATTAGACTTTAATCCTTCTGCTAAACAAAGTGCGGAATAGCCTGTGTAAGTTCCTATTTCTAAGATATTTTCAGGAGAAACTAATTTGCTAAACATGGATAAAATACGCCCTTGCAAGTGACCCGAAAGCATTCTTGGCGTCATTATATTCGCCCAAGTTTCTCGGTTTAGTTTAGCTAATAATAGAGGTTCTTCAGTGGTATGCGCTAGTGTATATTCTTCAATTTTAGTAGGTAAAAATTCCATATTTTTTGGTATAAAAAAAGCCACACTAGTGTGGCTTTTATAGTATTTAACTATATATTATTCTTTTTCTGGAGCAGCTTCTTCAATTGTTGGTGGTGGCGCACAACAAGGTTTAGTGCAATCCGCACCGCATTTTTTGGCTTTCTTTTTACAACACCCTTTCTTTGCTTTTTTACTACAAGAAGATTTCCCACCTCCATATCTGTTGCTTTTATTGAAGTTAAAGCCTCCTGATTTACTTTTGCTGCAAGAAGATTTTTTACTTTTAGAACAGCTTGTTTTTTTCTTGCCTTTGCAACACGTTCCTTTTGCTTTGTTTTTACAAGTAGCATTACATATTTTTCCTGTTTTTACACAGACAAGTTTACCATCTTCATTGATAGTATATGGGCATTTGTCAGTTCCCCAATCAGGGCAGTTTGCTTTAATTTGTTCCACTGCTGAAATTTCGTTAGTAGCATCAGTTTCAGTTTGTGCATTTACATTAGCAATACCAATAAAAAGTACAGCTAATAATACGATTGATAATTTTTTCATTTTTAATAATTTTTAATTTGTATGGGGCAAATATAGTAAAATAGTTGATAGCTTATTGTTTTACTAATAAGTTGTAATGATACTTTCTCCTCCAGTTACTTTTTGTTCTAGTGTTACATTTATTTTTGTTCCTAGTGGAAAGAATAAATCAACCCTTGATCCGAATTTAATAAAACCAAATTCATCAGCTACTTTTACGGTATCTTCTACTTTGGAATAGGTAACGATTCTTCTGGCTACTGCACCGGCAATTTGTCTGAAGAGTATAGATATTTTATCATTTTCAACAACGACAGTACTTCTTTCATTATCAGTAGAAGATTTTGGATGCCAAGCTACTAAAAATTTTCCTGGATGGTATTTAGTATATTTTACATTTCCACTAATTGGGTACACTTGATTATGTGCATTTAAAGGTGACATGAAAATAGACACTTGAATTCTTTTATCTTTGTAAAATTCGTTTTCAGTGGTTTCTTCAATCACTACTACTTTTCCGTCACATGGGGAATATACTACTCCCTCTTTTCTTACAAAATTTCTTTTTGGAATCCTGAAAAAATATACAGACATTAGAAATAAAAATACAGCAAGAGGTAGAGTGAAACACCAAAAAATAATTTTCAAATTCCAATAAGCAATATAATTCACCAATGTAAAAATGAGGATTTCATTTAAAAGGATTTTATAACCTTCTTTGTGTAGTTTCATTTTACAATAAATTGATTAAGATGTAAATAGTTGGAATTGTAATCATAAAAGCATCCATTCTGTCAAGCATTCCTCCGTGTCCTGGAATAAAATTCCCAGAATCTTTTACCCCTGCTTCTCTTTTGTAATGTGATTCTATAAAATCCCCAAGAGTAGCAGTGAACGGTAGAAATAAGCTAATAACAATTGCTTGATTAAGTTCAATTTCTAAAAAATAGTTTGCTGTAAGATAAACAGCAATTACCGTAAAAATAAATCCTCCTACAAAGCCTTCCCAAGATTTTTTAGGGGAAACAGTAGGCATTATTTTATGTTTTCCAAATTTTACACCTACTAAATAAGCAAAGGTATCAAAGGTCCAAGTGAGGATAAACATAAGAAGTACTAATTCAGTTTTAATAAAATGAACTAATAAGAGAGGAGATAACACATAAAGGAAGGTAAGTATTTTTGTTTTCCCTTTTCTGAGCTTGTACATTTCATAAAGACATACTAAAAGAATAACTGCAAAAAGAATATGAAAAGAGAGTTCAGAACAGAAAGTTCCAAACCACATAATAGCAACATATATCGCTCCTGATAATGCTCTTTTAAGCGTTTCGTTCATTGTGTTGTTCCTTTATCAGTTGTAAAGCAATTGTTTGATTTTCTTCTTTTACATATAAATCAATTGAACCAAACATATTGTAAGATGAATCTTGCTTATTTAACATTACTGCAGTAATATTATTCTCTTCTAGCATTTGTTTTATAATTTCTACCTCTATAGGATTAGCTGAACTAAATATGTTAGTCATTATTTTTTTTAGGGGTAGTTTTTTTTACAGCTACTTTGGTTTTCTTTGTGGATATTTTTTCTTCTTCATCCAATTTTAAAAGCTGTTCTTCTTCATATGATTTCCATTGTCTTTCGCCAAATATTTTAGTTAAATCATCTTTGAAGATAACTTCATTTTCTAATAATTCAGAGCCTAGTTTGTTCACTTTCTCTTTGTGTGTCAACAATATATCTTTAGCTCTTTGATATTGCTGTTCAAGTATTTGCGAAACTTCTTTGTCAATCAATTGAGCTCTTTCTTCAGAATAAGGTTTTGTAAACCCTGATTGTTGCCCAGAAGAATCATAATAAGATATATTTCCAACCTTTGCACTTAAACCATAAACACTCACCATAGCATAAGCCATTTTAGTAACCTTTTCCAAATCGCTTAAAGCACCAGTTGATATTTTCCCAAAGAATACTTCTTCAGCAGCTCTACCACCCATAGCAGCACAAATTTCATCAAGCATTTGTTCAGTAGTAGTTAATTGTCTTTCTTCTGGTAAATACCAAGCAGCTCCTAATGATTTTCCTCTAGGAACAATAGTAACTTTTATTAGGGGAGAAGCGTATTGCAACATCCAACTTACAGTTGCATGACCTGCTTCATGAAAGGCAATGGTTTTCTTTTCATTAGGAGAAATAATTTTTGATTTCTTTTCTAATCCTCCAATGATTCTATCTACAGCATCCAAGAAATCTTGCTTACCCACTTCTTTTCTTTCTTTTCGAGCAGCAATTAATGCAGCCTCATTACAGACATTTGCAATATCAGCACCGCTAAAGCCAGGTGTTTGTCGAGCAAGGAAATTGACATCCATCTTTTTTGCTAATTTGATAGGTTTTAAATGAACTTCAAATATTTCTTTTCGTTCTACTAAATCAGGTAAATCTACAAATATCTGTCGGTCAAATCTTCCCGCTCTTGTCAACGCCTTATCTAAAACATCAGCACGATTAGTGGCAGCCATAACGATAACACCTGAATTGGTGCCAAAGCCATCCATTTCAGTAAGTAATTGATTTAAAGTATTCTCTCTTTCATCATTACTTCCTGTCATAGCATTCTTGCCTCTTGCACGCCCAATAGCATCAATCTCGTCAATAAAAATAATAGCAGGTGCTTTTTCTTTTGCTTGTTTGAATAAATCACGCACTCGACTTGCCCCAACACCAACAAACATTTCTACAAAATCAGAACCTGTTAAAGAAAAGAATGGAACTTTTGCCTCACCAGCTACCGCTTTTGCTAGTAAAGTTTTTCCTGTTCCTGGAAGACCAATTAGCAATGCGCCTCTTGGGATCTTACCTCCTAGTTTTGTGTATTTCTCAGGTAATTTTAAAAAGTCAACTATTTCTGCTATTTCTTCTTTAGCTTCTTCAAGCCCCGCTACATCCTTAAAGGTTATTTTTATATTTTTTTTATCTACTAATTTTCCTTGTGTTTTCCCAATATTAAAAATTTGCCCGGCACCACCACCACCACTCATTCTTTTCATAATAAATAGCCAAATAAAAATAAAGAAAGCCAAAGGAAGAATCCATCCTAGTATGTCACCAAAAACATCTTTTTCAGTTTTGCTTGTAGGATATATTTTTTCAAACTCTTCAGTTTCAACTTGAGCATCTTCCATTTGCTTTAAAAAATGATCCACTGAGCTAATTTCAAAATAATAATGAGGACCATAATTTGGCGTATCACCAAAAGTTTTTTTACTAACTTCTTTGAACTCTTCTTCTGCTAAAAACTCTTTTTTGATATATATATAGGCCTTTTCCTTGTTTACAATTACAACCTTTTCTACTTTTTGGTTTTGTAGCATTTTTTGATTGAATTTCTGCCAGTCAGTAGGTTTAGTGACATCTGTCCCTATAAACTGCAAACCAATAAAGAATAGAAAAATAAGTGCATAAACCCAATATATTTTGAATTTAAAATCTTTAAATCCTTTTGGTAGTGTTGATTTTCTTTTGTTCGTCATTAATATTTCTTTAGTCTTTATGTGTTATAAATTTAGCATCCCCCCATAAATCTTCTATATTGTAAAAAGCACGAGTTTTTTCTTGAAAAATATGGACTATTACATCAAAATAATCCATCAAGATCCATTCTCCAAGAGCATGACCTTCAATATGAGATGGTTTTTCGCCAAGGCCTTGTGATACTACTTTTTTTATATTGCCTTCAATTGCATTAACATGGGTGTTAGATGTTCCTGTGCAAATTACAAAATATTTACATATTGCTGATTCTATTTTTCTTAAATCTAATGAGATAGTTTCATTTCCTTTTACATCTTGTATTGCAGCTACTATGTTTTCTAATAGAATATTTGTTGCATCAATTTTTTTAGCCATATTTATTTTTAAATTTGCGTTTGCAAAAATACATTTTTTAAACCAATCATTTCAAAATAAATAAGCTGCTTTGTTTAGTAAAAAATACATAAAACTGGATAGTGTAGATTCCACTAACAATTATGCTTTAAGCATGAAAGGAACTTTGCCTTTTAAGGAGGGCTTAGTGGTTACTGCAAATTACCAAACTAGCGGAAATGGACAAAGAGGAAAGTTTTGGGAAAGTTCGGTGGGAGAAAACGTACTTGTTAGTATTGTTATTGAGTCTAATATTCCAGCCAAAGATCAATTTTCATTAAGTCAATGTGTTACTTTAGCGCTTTATGATTTACTTACTTTATATACTGATGATGTAAGTATAAAATGGCCAAATGATATTTTAGTTGGTAAACAAAAGATTGCAGGAATTCTCATTCAGAATATATTGAAAGGAAACGAGATAACCCATTCAGTAATTGGTGTTGGTTTGAATGTTAATCAAACTAAGTTTAAAGTTTATTCTCCCCAAGCAACTTCTTTAAAGCTATTACTAAATAAAACATTTGATATTAGCATAATTCAAGAGGAATTATTAAAATATCTAGCAGAACGGATAAAGCAGTTAAGAAGTGGAGTTAATCAGCAAAAGGAATATCTTTCTGTTTTATTTTTAAACAATAAAGTTACTGTTTTTGAAAGTGAAGGTCAAAAATTTATGGGAATAATCAAAGGGGTAAGTCAAAGGGGAAAATTACACATTCAGCTTGAAGATGATAGTGTTGCGGAATTTGATAATCAAGAGGTGAAATTTCTGTTTTAGAAATTAGCCATTTTTGAAGCTAGTACATCTAAGAATTGAGTTAATGGTTTTTCAACCATCATTTTCATCATTATGTTTAGTCCTGCATTTATTTCTAAACTAGCCTGACATTGCTCTCCTTTTTCAATAATAATACAATCTAATGAAAATGGAACTTGACTGCCTTTGGCAGTAAGTGAAATTTTAGAAAAAGGCGTTTTTTCTCCCAATTCTAAATTTAGAGCAGGCATGCCTTTCATTTTAAAAGAACAGGTACTCTCAGTACTTTCAAAATCTTTGATGGAAGAAGGCATAATATCTTTTAAATTGTTCAGATTTCCAATTTTATTAAAAAAATCTTCAGCACTTTTGTTTACTATTACTTCTGGTGATTTAAATGTAGTCATATTTTTATTTTCCCCAAATGACAGGATTTTCTCTCCATTCTTTCAGGATAGACAAATCAGATTTTTCAATATATTGTGATTTAATTGCTTGTGGTAATAATGTGTTGTAATCGCATAATGAAACATATTCACATTCGGCATTTTTAAAATTCTCAGCAGCTGCATCAAAGCCATAAGTAAAAATAGATATTATTCCTTTTACATTCATTCCTGCTTCTTTTAAAGTTGCTGCTGCTTCCAAGCTACTTTCCCCACTGCTGATTAAATCTTCAACTAGTATAACGGATTGTCCTTTTTCAAAATAACCTTCAATCTGGTTTTGTTTTCCGTGTTCTTTAGCTTTACTTCTGACATAGATAAAAGGTAATCCTAATTCTTCAGCGACCAAAACCCCATGAGGAATTCCTGCAGTTGCCACCCCAGCAATAACATTAGCTCCTTTGTAATGATTTTTTACAATTGCAGCCAATCCTTGTCTGATATGATTTCTTATTTCAGGGTAGGAAAGTGTTTTCCGGTTATCGCAATAGATGGGAGAATTCCATCCTGCAGCCCATTTAAAAGGTTGATTAGGTTGTAAAATAATTGCGTTTATTTGCAATAAAGATTTAGCAATTTGTTTAGCAATATCAATATCATATATCATAAATGCAAAAGTATAAAGTTTACATAAATAATAGCTTAGAAATTATAACAGAAAATTGGGGAAGTTTTTGTGCTGGTTACAAGCTTATAGAAGCAGCAGGAGGATTAGTGTATAATGATACAAATCAGCTGCTTATGATTTTTAGAAATGGAAAATGGGACTTGCCAAAAGGAAAATTAGAAGTTGGTGAAAATATTGAACAGTGTGCAATTAGAGAGGTAGGGGAGGAGTGTGGAATTTCAGAATTACTAATTACTCAGCAATTGCAAAAAACCTATCATACTTACGAAATAAACGGACAAAAAATACTGAAACGTACCTATTGGTTTGAAATAAAATCTTCTTTTAAAGGTAACTTGCTTCCACAAACTATAGAGGGAATTACAGAAGCTGTTTGGGTAGATAAAGAAAATATTGCTGAAAAATTAAAGAATTCTTTTGAGAATATTAGAGAGCTCTTCAAGATAAAATAGATGAGATGTTTTTTATATTTTTTGCTTTTTTATTTTTTTAAAATAACTTTCTCATTCCCTTGTTTGTATTTTCATCACCCTGAGGTCGGGAGTTTAAATCTCCCTCATGGCTCCATAAAAAAAGCCGAGCAAATGCTCGGCTTTTTTATTTATTATTTTTTCTATTTATTCAATAATAAGTTTTCGTTTTATTGATGTGTCTTTTGATTTAATATCAACAATATACACCCCTTTTGAAAGAGTAGAGGTATTTAATCTAATTTGGTTAGCATTAACTTCATTAGCTAATACTAACTGACCATTTGTATTGTAAATATAAATGTTTTCAATTCCAACGGTATAACTAACAATGTTTAAAACATTATTAGCAGGATTTGGATAGATTTCAGTTGTTTTAGCTATCAACTCATTTATTGCTAAAGCTGTTCCTAATCCTAGAGTTAAATACATTCTAGGGTTTAAATAACCTTGAACAGTATCTAAATATAAATTTCCATTTGCAGCTGACATATTAGGGTTTCCAAGTAAAGAATTAGCCGCTCCATATCCAGCTGGAGCACCATGAAAAGCCGCAAACATTGCATCATAAGTTGCATTGTCCCACTCTTCTTCCATTTCACCAAATGCATTTGGTGTTGTAGATGGAGGTGGCGTTTTAAAAACATATAATCCATCATATCCACCATTATTTACATTAGCAGCTGTTGTATAAGAATCAGAAATATATGACCATGCTCCATATGGATTATTATTATACATGCTTTGCGTAATTTGTATAGTTCTACTTCCCATAACTTCAACAACAAAATCTCCGGTTGTGGGTACAATTACATCTCCTGTATCAATTGGAGCATAAGGATCTTTTTCACAATGAAAAGATACCATAGGAACATCACCAGCTTCAAGCCATGAGATATCAGCAAGAGCTCCGCCTAAATTAAATACCATATTTACATCATTACTATAACCAATATTATTTGGAATATTGAAAGGCATTTGACCGATTATCTGTCCATAAGTTGCGGAAGTTGTATCCGTATCATAAACTGGAGCGTAAGTACTATCTGTCCCATCAATATTACCAAATACTGGAGGGTAAACATAAGGAATAGGATTTGTAGGGTCAGAGAAATCTAAAAATTTAGGTAAATACAACTCCGATTCATCACTAAGAGTAGCATAGCCCAATGAAATATAAGCACCAGTTCCTTGCCCTCCTAATATAATTTTTGATTCATCAATTCCGTAAGGATTTCCTGTAGCTTCAGTCATTCTCATATATCTGACCATAGCTTTAGCATCTTGAATTCCTCTGTAAGCAGCTCCTAATAAAGTTGAAGTTCTTACATTTTGGTCAGTAGATGTTGGATTCCATCCTAAACGATTATCCATAGCAACTGCAACATATCCCTTTTTTGCCCATCTGGTACATTGTTCAACTATTGATAAATCTGTTTTAGATCCTGTTGCTTGCCCATTAACTACTGCAGGTAAAAAACTACCGGTATGTGCTAAAATAATTACAGGACGATTAGTTAAACTATCTCCTGTTGGCTCATAAATGTCACAGTTTAAAGTTGCAGGGCCAGGAACCCCTCCTGTTAGCATAGGTAATATGCTAATATTTGTCGCATAAGTTACATCAGAAGTAACTGTTACTGCCGAAAAGACATCATCAAGATATCTATCTTGTGCACTTACTGAAAGCCCTAAACTTAAGAGAGCAATTGTAAGTACGGATTGTAAAGTTGTTTTCATAATATTTGAAT
>DUAO01000015.1 GCA_012960805.1 Flavobacteriales bacterium
TTTGAGTTGATTATTTTTGTTGTTGAAAACTAAAATTTGTCATGATAGTACACCCAAATGCAAAAATAAATATTGGCTTAAATGTACTTGAAAAACGAGCAGATGACTATCATGAATTATCTTCTGTGTTTTATCCTGTAAAGGATTTGTGTGATATTCTGGAAATTTTACCTGCCACTGAATTTTCTTTTTCAAGTTCTGGGATAGAAATCCCCGGAGAAGGAAATATTTGCATTAAAGCTTTTGAAATGTTAAAGCAAGATTTTGATATTGACAATGTAAAGGTTCATTTACACAAACAAATTCCTATTGGTGCTGGCTTGGGTGGAGGTTCGGCAGATGGTGCCTTTATGTTAAAAGCAATGAACATACTGTTTGATTTAAAGCTAAGTACTTCTCAATTAGAAAAGTATGCTTTACAGTTGGGGGCTGATTGTCCGTTTTTTATTGAGAATACGCCAAAATATGCGTCAGGAATAGGTGAAAAGATGATAGGTATTGATTTGGATTTATCAAATTATGAGATAAAGTTTATATTTCCTGAATTGCACATCTCAACAGCTGAGGCTTATGATGATATAACACTAAAAATACCTGAAACTCATTTGTTGGACTTAATAAATCAGCCCATAGAAAATTGGAAAGGAAAAGTAAAAAATGATTTTGAAGTTGCTGCTTTCACCGAACACCCTCAACTCCAAAAAATGAAAAACCAACTTTATACTGATGGCGCTATTTATGCAAGTATGACTGGTAGTGGGAGTGTGCTTTATGGCGTGTTCAATAGTTTTTAAATAAAAAACCCCACCAAATTGGTAGGGATTTATCTTTTGTTGTTAAGCGGTCTAAATAATCAATAACTAAATTACCCATTCATTGTTACCAAAAACTCAGTATTGTCTTTCGTTTTTTGCAATCTATCTTTCATAAACTCAATCGCCTCAACAGGGTTCATATCAGCCAAGTAATTTCTGACCGCCCAAATTCTTTGGACATGTTCTTTATCCAACAATAAGTCTTCTCTTCTTGTAGAAGAAGCAACTAAATCAACAGCAGGATAAATTCTTCTGTTAGAAATTTTTCTATCTAATTGCAGTTCCATATTACCGGTACCTTTAAATTCTTCAAAAATTACTTCATCCATTTTACTTCCGGTTTCTGTAAGGGCAGTAGCTAAAATTGTAAGAGAGCCACCCTTTTCAATCTTACGAGCTGCGCCAAAGAATCTTTTTGGTTTGTGAAGCGCATTAGCATCCACTCCACCACTTAATATCTTGCCTGAAGCAGGTTGTACCGTGTTATAAGCTCGTGCTAACCTAGTGATAGAATCCAGTAAGATAACAACATCATGTCCGCATTCAACCATTCTTTTGGCTTTTTCAAGTACCATATCAGCCACTTTTACATGTCGGCTTGCTGGCTCGTCAAAAGTAGAAGCCACTACTTCAGCATTTACACTTCTTTCCATATCGGTTACTTCCTCCGGTCTTTCATCAATTAGTAAGATAATCATATATACTTCTGGGTGATTATCAGCTATTGCATTGGCAATATCTTTTAAAAGCACTGTTTTCCCAGTTTTGGGCTGAGCAACAATCAGCCCTCTCTGTCCTTTCCCAATCGGAGTAAAAATATCTAGCATTCTTATGGAAACATTATTATGTCCGTTTCCTAAAAGGTTGAACTTTTCATAAGGGAATAAAGGAGTGAGATGATGGAAAGGAATTCTGTCTCTAACAATTCCAGGGTCACGCCCATTAATACTTTCCACTTGAATTAAAGGAAAATATTTTTCACCCGTTTTTGGTGGGCGAACCGTACCTTTAATAGTGTCTCCAGTCACTAGTCCAAATAACTTAATTTGTGAATGCGAAACATAAACATCATCAGGTGATGATAAATAGTGGTAATCGCTCGAGCGCATAAACCCATAGCCATCAGGCATAATTTCAATTACTCCTTCTGTATTTATGATGCCATCAAAGTTGTAATCGTATTTCGATGAAGGAGGTTTGTTTTCATTTTGATTTTTATTATGGTTTGGTTTTGGATGAGTATGTATTTGCTCTGCTTCTTTTTTAGGATGATTGTGAACTGGTTTTTTAGGAGCAGTAGTGGCTTCATTCCTTACATGATTATGAACAGGTTTTTTTGGTTCATTTCTTCTCTCATTCCCTTGGTTTTGGTGTTGAGGTTTCTTGTGTTCATCACCGGAATTCTGGTGTTGAGGTGTTTTCTTCTCCCCACCAGTATTGTCATCATTTGTTTTGTGCTGAGGCTTATTTCTTTGCTCAGTATGTTGTTTGGTATTCTCTGGCTTCTTTGAGCCCTGATTTACAGGTTTATTTGTTCTTGGCCTCTGTTCTTTTTTAGGTGCAGTTTGCAATTTCGCATTTTCTGCTTGATGATCCAAGATGGCATAAGCCAAATCGTCTTTTTTTAATTTCTCAAATTTTTTGAGATTTAGTTCTGTTGCAATTACTTTTAAATCAGTAACTTTTTTTGTGTTTAATTCTTCTAATGTGTACATAAATATTTTTTAATATAATAATCTTAATTTGGTTGTTGCTAAGTAAATTTTCAAGATTTTTTATGGGGTGGTGCTTTAGATAAGTTTTGCAATAATACAATTTTTTTAAGAATTGTACAAATTCTACAATTTTAATTAGTTTTGCAGTAAATATATATTATTATGATTCAAAGAGTACAGTCTCTTTTTTTCTTCTTTTCTGCCATCTGTTCTGTTACTATTGTTTATGCTTTTCCGGTATTGCAAGATGAAAGCACAAGTTATCTTTTAAAAGAGCATTTTGCTGACGCCAGGCTATTTGTATTCTTGTCGGTAGCATTGTCTGTTTTTGCAATTTTTCAGTTTAGAAATAGAAAAAGACAACAATTAATAGCTTCTGCAGCTAGGCTGATGATTACCATTGCATTTTTTATAATTGCATTTTTTTATAGAGAAGAAAGGACTTTTGATATAGGATTATTTTTGTTTTTTATTCCATATTTAACCCTATTTTTAGCAGGATATTTTGTGAAAAAAGATGAAAAGTTAGTAAAATCAGCTGATAGAATTCGTTAACTTTTGCTTCTAGGAAACTCTACTACTCGTAAATTTTTAATCTCCTTTCCTTCAATAGTAAAGCAAAGAATTGTTTTTACTTTGTGAATTCCATAATCTCCTATTGCACCAGGATTCATGTGTAATAATTGATTCTTTTTATCATACATTACTTTCAGGATATGAGAATGCCCACAGATGAATAAATCAGGATTAGCCTGCTCAATTATTGGTAGAATTTTTTTATCATACCTGCCAGGATATCCGCCAATATGTGTCATTATTACATTTACTTTTTCGCATTTGAAATAAAGAATAACTTTAAATTCTGTACGGATGATTTTGTCATCAATATTTCCATATACTACCCGAATTGGGGCATATTTTTTTAAAGTATCAGTTATTTCTAAAGAACCAATATCACCGGCATGCCATATTTCATCTGCATTTTCAAAATGAGGAAAAAAACGCTCATCAAGCGTGTGATGAGTGTCAGAAAGCAGGACTATTTGCTTCACTTACTTGAGTAAAGTAATGATACCAGAGTAGGAAAATGACTCATCTTTAAAATCATTTACCAGTATAGAGTATGAGTATATTCCATCTTGTACTTTTGTGCCGTTTAAAGTTCCATCCCAACCTCCATTTTCTTTTTGAAAAATAATTTCACCCCATCTATCAAAGATAGTAATAGTATACTTATTAGCTCCATTAACATAGGGCTTGAAGGTATCATTATCACCATCATCATTTGGTGTAAATGAGTTAGGAATAAAAATTTGGTACACAGGATTAATAATCAGATTAGCTCTTAAAGTGTCAGTACAATTGAATTGATTAGTAACAAGATAAGTGATTTCATATTTTCCTGTATTAGCATAAGTATGCCAAAAGCTAAGTTCATTAACTATTATTGTTCCATCCCCTAAATCCCAGCTTGAATTTTCTATTTCTTCACTTCCACTTATAAATAAGATATTAGGATCATCAATATCAGCAGGTTGCGGACTAAAGATAAAGTTAGCTTTAGGCGACGGATTGATGCTTATTGTCTTTTCAATTGCATTGCTGCAATTTGTAAGTGCATCAGTGTATTCATAGCCAATAACATAGTTACCATGGTCTAACTTTTCTACATCAAAAAAGTTAGTAGCACCTTCATTAATAAAATAATTTCCTCCTACTGGAATCCCTGCATTAATAAAAAATGAAGGAGTGTCTTTACAAATATCAGGTAAGCTAAGGTCTAGAATTGGCAATTGATTAACGACAACCTTTGCTGTATCACTAGCATTGCTTTCGCATCCGTTTTCATCCGTAATAGAAAGCAGTATTAAATCACTAGTAAAATTAGGACTTAGCTTTAACTTAATCCCTTCAGGAATTAAGTTTCCTAAAGAATCAATTACAAATGATTGCCCAATAGAATCTTTAATAATAATGGTGTAGACATTATTCAAAGGGTTAGAAATAGTAATTGTAATTTCAGTAGAGTCATTTCGGCAAATTGGACTTTCAGCACTAAAGCTAAGAAATACCTGATTTGCCTGTTCAACAACAGCAATACTATCAAATTGGCAACCTTTTACATCTGTTACGCTAAAGTTATAGCTTCCTGCCCCCAAAGCAAAAGGATTGAACTCTCCAAAATCTTCAGTATAAGGGGCTGTTCCTCCTGTGATGTTTAAGTAGATTACCCCATCATCACTGTTAAAGCAATTTGTATTAGTAATAGTGGCTGTTGCTCTTAGGGTATCAGGTTCATTAATAGTGATAAAATTATTTTTTACACAATTATTATTATCTAGTACTGAGTAAAGGTAAGAACCAGCAGTTAATGACAATATATTTACTCCATTCCAATTTTGAGTATAAGGAGAAATTCCGCCACTTATTTGTAAAAAGGCAGTTCCATCATTTTCTCCAAAACAACTTACATGACTTAAAAGTGGATTAATTTGAATATCTGTTGGTTCAGTAATTATTGCCGTCACTTGTGCAGAACAATTATTTACATCAGTTACAGTAATTATATACGATCCCGCCGCTAATGAATCAGGATTTAACCCTCCCCAATCTTCAATATATGGCGCTCCTGCACCTGCTGAAATGGTTAAAGTTGCTGAACCGTCAGAAAGTCCAAAACAAGAAACTCTGAAAGTATCTACAATAATTTGCATTGCTGGAGGTTCAGTAATAGTAACAGAACCTTGCGAAATACAATTGTTAGCATCATTAACTATATATGTATGGGTTCCCGCATTGAGTCCATTAGGGTTACTCATTCCCCAATTGCTATTATAATTTGGAGTACCTCCTGTAACTACTAATGTTGCTGTTCCATCAAAATAACCACCACAACTTGCATTTGTTGACGTTGCACTAACCAATAATGAATCAGGTTCACTTATTGTGATACTACTGGTGTAAATACATGCATTATTGTCCGTAATGGTAAAAGGATAACTCCCTGCTGCTAAAGCGAAAGGATTTGCTAAGCCAAAATCTTCAATGTAAGGTGATGTACCCCCATTAGTATTTAGTATAATGTAACCATTGCTTTCATTTTTACAATTTACATTTACAATAGTTGGATTTATTGCCAAAACATTTGGCTGGCTAATGTTAATTGTATTGCTGTATATGCAGGCATTAGCATCAGTAATAATGTAAGTGTAGTTTCCCGCTAAAAGGTTATTAATATCTTCAGTTACTTGTCCGTTACTCCACAGAGTGGTGTAGGAAAGAGAACTTCCAACTATTGTTAAATCAATACTTCCTGTACTATTTCCATTACAGTCTACATTTATTTGTGTTGTTGAAATACTTGGAGCAATTGGCTCAGTAATTGTTATTGTGATATTTTCTAGACAAGCATTACCATCCTCTACTTGTACAGTATATTGTCCAGCAATTAATCCAATAATATCTTGTGTAATTTCGCCATTTGTCCAGATATAGCTAAAAGGAGAAGTGCCACCATTTACACTTAAATCAATACTTCCATCATTCCCTCCATTACAGCTTACATCAATTTGCGTGAAGCTTAAAGTAGGAGATGGAGGTTCCGTAATAGTAATGCTTTGTATAGCGGTACATCCTTTATCATCCGTTACCGTTAGTATATAAGTTCCTCCTGAAATGCTAGTTAAATCTTCAGTAATAGAGCCATTGTTCCAGCTATAAGTATAAGGAATTGTTCCCCCAGCAATAGTAACATCAATGCTTCCATCAGCAGCAGAGCAAGTGCTTACATTTGTTTGGGTGAAAGTTGTTGTAAGTAAGTTAGGCTCAGTAATAACAACACTATCAGAATAAACACACCCGTTATTGTCGGTTATTTGGTAGTTGGCAATTCCTACTGATAAAGCAAGAGGATTATTCAGCCCCCAATCTTCAGAGTAATTTGGAGTTCCTCCATTGATAGTTAGCACAACACTACCATCAGATAATCCATTACAACTTACGTTGTTTATAATTTCAGTTGTAGATATTTGATTTGGAGAAGTCAATGTAATCGCG
>DUAO01000016.1 GCA_012960805.1 Flavobacteriales bacterium
TTCCATCATCATATATATAAAATAATGTAGCATTGGTAGTGGCACTTGCATTTCTGCCAAGCATATCGGTAATACGAATAAGTTGCTTAGTGGTTATGTTTTCTTCTGAAATTGCAGTAGGAGTATTACAGGGCAGTAAAGGGTATAGAAAATCTTTTGTAAAATCAAGTGCTTGCAAAAATAAAGGGTTACTATTTCCTGATGCAAACCAAGTATGTCCCTCTCCTGGAAATGTTAATTTATCATTGAGCACTCCCGCTAAATCAGCTTGAGGATGCATTTCTCCAGAACCACATAAAGTTAGGACACTTGGATTCCCTAACCCTGGTCCACAATTATAATTTACAGTTTGATCAGCATCTCCTTGGCAACTTACTAGAGGTTCGTCATTTGCATTAATCCAACTTAAGGTATTAATCCCTCCAGCAAAGCTAATTACTCCACTAACCTCTGAACTATAACCAATATTTCCAGCATCTCCTTCAAGCCCACCTAAACTAGTTGCTACAGCCTGAATGTCTAATGGTGTTGTTGGTAGGTCGCTAATATTATCAATATATGCTAAATGAACTGCTGTAACTCCACCTGCCGAAGTCCCTCCAGCAAAGATGGTGTTAGGGTCAATTCCGTAAGTATCGCCATTTGCAAAATCTTTTCTAAAATAACGAATAGCCGCTTTAATATCTACTGTTGCTTTTAACACTTCTTCATATTGCTCATCATGATTTGCTAAAAAACTTCCAATATTTATAAGGGAAACTAAACGATAATTAACAGAAGCAGTAACATATCCTTTTTTAGCAAAAGTTTCACAAAAATCTTGACAGTCTACATTTGCTTTGTCGCCACCATAAAAAGATCCGCCATGTATAAATAGGATAAGCGGACGATTAATTTCAGCATCACCATCAGGGGTATAGATATCCATTTCATGCGCATTGTCAGTATATACATCAGAATAATTTACTTCAGTAACGGTAACAGAGCTAAATATTTCAGTTTGATATCTGCCATTACACTGAGCATAAGTTATTGCACTAAATAATATTAGGACAAGGAGTGTAGTAATTTTTTTCATTGTATTTTGTTTTTTAGATTGTAAATATACATTTTATTATGCATGCTGTAATTTCTCCAGCTGTTCTTCAATTTTTTCATCTTCAATTTTATTGAATAAATGGATAGCAGGGTTTATTTTATGATGATCACTTATAATTTTCCCTCCAGCATCACTCCAACTGATATTATTTATTGCTAATATCTCTTTTAGCTTATTAGATGAAAATGGCATAAACGGTTCTGATAAAATTGCTAATGATGCTGCAATTTGCATAGCGATATTGAGGATTGTTTCTGTTTTTTTTTCATCTGTATTTTTCAATTTCCAAGGCTCAGTATCGGCTAAGTATTTATTCCCTAATCGTGCTAGATTCATGAATTCTCCAAGCGCTTCCCGAAAACGGTATTTTTCAATTGAAGCTCCAATCTTCTCAGGAAAGACTTTAAGTTTTGCTAAAACTTCCTTATCATAATCATCTAAATTATTGCAAGCAGGAACTACACCCTCCCAATATTTATGAGTAAGTACTACTACACGATTAATAAAATTTCCAAAGATGGCAACTAGCTCATTGTTGTTTCTTGCCTGGAAATCAGCCCAAGTAAAATCATTGTCTTTACTTTCGGGGGCAGTTGCGCAAAGAGCATAACGCAAGGAATCTTCTTGGCCTTTAAAATCTTCTAAATATTCGTGTAGCCAAATAGCCCAATTCTTTGAGGTTGATAGTTTTTCCCCTTCTAAATTTAAGAATGAGTTTGCAGGGACATTAGACGGCAAAACATATCCTCCATGCGCTTTTAGAATGATTGGAAAAATAATACAATGGAAAACAATATTGTCTTTCCCAATAAAATGGATAAGTTCAGTATCTTTATTTTTCCAATAATCTTCCCAATTTTTTCCTGAATCATTTGCCCATTGTTTTGTAGCTGATATGTATCCAATTGGTGCGTCCAACCATACATAAAGCACCTTACCATCTGCATCTTTTACTGGCACTTTAACCCCCCAATCTAAATCTCTTGTCATTGCACGGGCTTTTAGTCCCCCCTCAATCCAAGATTTGCATTGACCCAAAACTTGACTTTTCCATGTTTTTGGATCATGATGATTCTCTCCTTCAAGATCCCCACTCTCTATCCAATCTTTTAGCCATTTTTCATGGTTTTGCATTGGCAAATACCAATGTGAAGTTTCTTTTTTAATAGGAGCGCTCCCGCTTAATGTAGATGTAGGGTTTATCAATTCATTAGGACTTAAAGTGCACCCACACTTCTCACACTGATCGCCATACGCCCCAGCAGCATTACATTTTGGACACTCGCCCGTTATATATCTGTCAGCTAAAAATTGTTTATTTTCTTCATCATAAAATTGCTCAGAAGTTTTTTTAGTAAAAACATCTTTTTTTTCTAAAGTTCTGAAAAAATCTTGTGCCGTCTCATGGTGTAGCTTATCAGAAGTACGGTGATAGATGCTAAAATCAATTCCAAAATCAGAAAATGCCTTTTTGTTGATATTATGATATTTATCTACAATTTCTTGAGGACTAATCCCTTCTTTTTTTGCTTGCAAAGTAATAGCAGCACCATGTTCGTCTGAACCACAAATAAAAGCAACATCATGCCCCTTTCCTTTTAAATACCGAACATAAATATCGGCTGGCAAATAGGCACCAGCAATATGCCCAATATGTAAAGAGCCATTTGCATAAAGCAGAGCTGAAGTAACAGTGTATCTTTTTTTAGTCATTTATTTTATAAAAAGATTTATTTTCGCAAAGATAAGTTTAATTAGTAATAATGATAATTCCTGAAAAATTAAAAATAGGCGATAAGATTGGCATTGTTTCTACTGCTAGAAAAATTACTTTGGAAGAATTGAGTCCAGCAATTAAATTGTTGGAAAATTGGGGGTTTGAAGTGGTGTTTGGGGCTAACTTATTTGAAGAAAATAATCAGTTTTCAGGAACGATTGGGCAAAGAACTGCTGATTTGCAAAGTATGATAGATAATGATGTAATTAAAGCAATTTTATGTGCACGGGGTGGTTATGGGACGGTTCAGATTATTGACAACATCAATTTTTCTAGCTTGAAAAAAAATCCGAAATGGATTATTGGCTACAGTGATGTTACGGTTTTACATTCTCATTTGAATAACTTGGGGACTGCAAGTTTGCACGCTACTATGCCGATTAATTTTGAAAATAATTCTAATGAATCCCTTCAAAGTTTAAAAAATTCCCTTTTAGGCAAATCAAACAGAATAGAATGCAAAAGTCATACCTTTAATCGCTTAGGGCAAGTAGATGCTGAAATAGTAGGAGGGAACCTTTCTATTTTGTATAGTTTATTGGGGTCAAATTCGGATATTGATACAGAAGAAAAGATTTTATTTATTGAAGATTTGGATGAATACCTCTATCATGTTGACCGAATGATGATGAATCTTAAACGCAATGGAAAACTAGCTAAATTAAAGGGATTAATAGTAGGAGCAATGAACGATATGAATGATAATGAAATATCTTTTGGCAAATCAGCTGAAGAAATAATTTTGGAATATACTAAGGAATACGATTACCCCATTTGCTTTGGTTTTCCAGCAGGTCATATAAATGATAATAGATGCATAAGATTAGGAGTGAAGTCAGTGTTGAAAATAACTGAAAATGACGTAAGTTTGTTTCAAGAATAAAAAGAATATGAGCTCAGAAAATTATTTTAAACCTTTCAGAGAAAATATAGTTGGTAGAGATCAAATCTTATAACTATTTTTTTAAAACAGTTGGCACTTTAAAATAATCAGAATCTTTTTGCGGAGCATTTTTAAGTGCATTTACTTGTGAAACTTCATGCGCAATTTCATCTGCTCTTAAAACATTCACTTCATCACTAAGGTAGATAAGTGGCTCAACACCTTCAGTATCTATCTCAGATAATTTATCTACAAAACCTATTATTTTATCTAGGTCTCCCTTCATCTTTTCGGCTGATTTTTCATCAAACTTCAGCTTTGCTAAGCGTGACAAATCCTCTATGAGCTTGTTATTTACTTCCATAAGCATTTAATTGTTCAAAAATAGTATTGTAAACTGAAGTATTCAAATTTTGAATTGTTTTTTCAGTTAAGGTTATTGGGTCGATTGCTTTATGCACTTTTACCCTAACAATCCCTGGGTAACCTTTAAAATATTCTTGAGGAAACATATTTTTATTATCGGGCATAGTAATGGGAATAATGTTTATGTTTTGTTCAATAGCTAATCGGAAAGGACCGTTTCTAAACTGTTTTAAGAAAATATCTTGTTTAGGGATTCCTCCTTCTGGAAATAAGCACATGCTTAAGCCACTTGTTAATTTTTTGCCAGCTTTTAAAAATGCGGCATAGGCATCACGCTTGTTTCCCCTGTCAACAATAACAGCATTGTTTTTATAAAAATAGCCAAATAATGGGATTTTTGCAATTTCTGATTTCCCCATAAATTGTAATGGCACAGGAAGAATTGCCAAAACAAATGGAATGTCTAAGGTAGAAACATGGTTAGGACAAAAAATATAATGCCCCTTTCTATCTAATTTTTCTTCCCACTCAATCCTAGGATATATAAATGAGAAAAATAAAGTAAGCTTTGACCAATAGCGAGTAAGGTGGCAGACAATTTTATTATTTTTATAAATAGCTGTAAAGAAAAATAGTGCAGGAATAAAGACTATAAAGGCCAAGATAAAAACGATTAAAAACCATATTCGCCAAAGTGAACTTAAAAGATAGCCTATCCATTTCATGCTGCAAAGATAAAAATCCTATTTTTACAAAATCAAAATTAGAAAATAGAATGGCAAGAATATTAACAGGGATACAAAGCACAGGAACACCACATCTAGGAAATTTGTTAGGAGCAATTATTCCAGCAATTGAACTTTCGAAAGATGAAAAGAATGAAAGTTTATTTTTTATTGCTGATTTGCATTCTTTTACTGCCATTAGAGATGCGCAGAAGTTAAGAGAAAATACGTATGCTACTGCAGCAGCTTGGCTTGCTTTTGGTTTTGATACCGATAAAAATTTATTTTACCGTCAATCAGACGTAACAGAGGTTTGTGAACTGACATGGTATTTGAATTGTTTTACGCCATTCCCAATGTTGGCCAACGCACATTCATTTAAGGATAAATCAAGCCGATTGTCAGAAGTAAATTCAGGCCTTTTTACTTATCCTGTGCTTATGGCAGCTGATATTTTGCTTTATGATGCTGAGATTGTTCCTGTAGGGAAAGACCAAATGCAACATTTGGAAATGACAAGAGATATTGCTGGGACGTTCAATCATAAATATCCAAATTCTTTTGTAATTCCGGAAACAAAAGTGGACAAAAGAATGATGATTATCCCAGGAACAGACGGACAGAAAATGAGTAAATCATATAATAATTGCATTAATATTTTCTTATCTGATAAAAAATTAAGGGAGCAAATAATGGGAATTAAAACGGATTCCACTGCTATGGAAGAGAAAAAAGATGCTGATAATTGTAATGTTTTCAAATTACATAAACTATTAGCAACGGATAAACAGTCAGCAGCATTAAAAGTAAAGTATGCTGCCGGAAATTATGGTTATGGCCAAGCCAAGCAAGAACTTTTTAATTTAATTTGTGATAAGTTCTCAGCTGAACGCACGGAGTTTAATCATTTAATGGAAAACAAAGAAATTATTGATGTAGCGCTTGAAAAAGGCGCTAAAAAAGCAAGAGTAATAGCATCTGCAGTATTACAAAGAGTTAGGACTAATATTGGCTATTAATGCCAGATAAACGCATCATTGATTTTATAAAGAATCATCATCTATTAACACTTGCAACTAGTAAAGATGATGCACCGTATTGTTGCAATGTATTTTATGTATATAATGAGAAAAATAATTCTCTTATTTTTTCATCTGAAACCAAAACTAAACATGCTATAGATTTTATAGACAACCCAAATGTTGCGGCTAGTATTTCCTTAGAAACTAAAGATATTGATAAAATACAAGGGGTACAACTTTTAGGAAGAGTAATAGAACCTAAAGGAGAGGAAATTAACAATGCAACAAAGCTATATCTAAAGGGATTTCCTTATGCACAAAAGATGAAACTATATCTTTGGGAAATGAAACTTACCTTTATAAAAATGACCCATAATAAATTGGGTTTTGGTAAGAAGTTGATTTGGGAAAAATAATTATCTTACTGAAGCCATTGAGCATCTAACGTCATATCTACACCGCTACTAATAATATTAATTTCTGTAGGATATTCATCACCTTCAGTAGAGACATAATCGTTTGGAGTAAAACTACACGAACCAATAAATTCATTTCCTCCGATTCCAGCCACCACATCATTATCCCAGAGTTCAATAGTATAATCTTGTGATAGATTATTTACGACATAGGGTAAATTTTCTGTAAATAATATTGGAAAGACCGATATATTGTCTTGAGAACTTGATGAAGCAACCTCAGTGCCGCCTTGTTTTAGTACATAAAAAACATCTGGATCGCTTGTTAAGCCAGTGATATCCCAATCCCAATCAGATCCATTGTTAGTCATAGGCATTGCATCAATTTTAATACTAGATAATGTTAATCTAGAAGGTGCTGAGGAGACAGTGATAGTGTCTATTATTATATCCTCATGATCTAAGATGCTAGCAGTTAACGACACAGTATAATTTCCGCCTAATGTATAAAGATGTGTTGGATTCTCTTCAGTTGAAAAATTTCCATCTCCAAAATCCCAATAATATGTATCTGAATTTGCTGAATAATTAGTGAAAACAAATAAAGTAGGGGCAAAATCATTACTAGCAGTATAGCTAAAGTTTGCAACAGGCAAATTAACATCATTAATAGCCGCAACAATATCATCTTCTTTTTTACAAGTTGTAAAAAGTAGTGGTAAGCAAAGTAATATGAGTAGTAGTTTTTTCATAACATTTAAATTTCCCCAAATATATATATAAATAAATTATCTGTTTTTATACTTCTTAAAAAGTTCCTTTTGGTGGTTGTTTAGGTCTACTGCTTTGCCTTTAATATAGGCTTTTTCTACATTGTTAGTACGCATATCCAAAGCATCTCCAGTGCTGATAAAAAAGCTAGCGTCTTTCCCTCTTTCGATAGAACCACAGTATTTATCAATTCCTAAAATTTTGGCGGTATTTAAAGTAATTGCAGAAATGGCATCTTCATAATCCAGGCCATAAGCTACAGCAGTACCGGCAGAAAAAGGTAAGTTTCTGGCACCCATAGCTTCCATATCCCCCTCATAACTTAGGCAAAATAAAATCCCCGCTTCTTGTAATTTTGTTGCTTGTGTGAAAGGCTCATCTACCGGGCTATCTTCACTATTAGGCAGCCTATGCACCCTGTTAAGAATAAGCGAAATATTATTTTCTTTTAATATATCAGTAATTTTAAGCGCATCTTCAGCGCCTACAATAACGCTTTTGGTAATTTCAAAATCATTAGTAAAAGCAATAGCGTCAAGCATATCACTTGCATTATTAGCATGCATGTAAAGCGTTTTACTTCCATTAAATAAGCCCTTCATACTTTCCATTTGCAAATCCATTAAGCCGGAAGAGTTAGCGTAGGAATTTGCTTTTTTGAAAAAGATTTTTAGTTGAGCAATACTCTCATTATATTTTTCATTTTCATTAATAGTACCTGGTTCCGCCCACCAACCACTTTGGTGAAAGGAGGATGGCCAGTTAAGATGTATTCCATCATCCGATTTAAGGGAAGCATCTTCCCAATTCCAGCCATCTAAATGCATTACTGATGATTGACCAGAAATCATTCCTCCTCTTGGCGTTACTTGGGCGATTAGCACACCATTACTCCTTACTGTTTTGGCTATTTTGGAATCTGTATTATAAGCAATCAAAGTACGTACATTAGGGTTTATGGCGCCCGTTTCTCTGTAATCATGTGAAGCACGAACCTGATCAATTTCCGTAATTCCTAATGTAGTATTGGGCACAATAAAGCCAGGATAAAGGTGTTTTCCGTGCACACGATAAATGGTGTCAAAAGCAGTAGGGTCAATGCGAATTCTTGTTGCATCAGCAACCATTCCAATTTTTCCATTAAGCATACTAATGGCAGCATTTTCTATCTTTTCCCCATTTCCTAAATGAGCAGTTGCTCCCATAAATAAGGTAGGTCTCTGAGCGTTTGCACCCACTGTAATCAGTAATGCAATTAGAAGGGGTAGGTATTTTTTATTCATCATATTCAGTATCACAATGGTATAATTTATCGGTTATTGGTTGAGGTTTTTGTTTTTTGCCTGTATTTTTATCCTCACTCATTTTTTGAATGATGCGCATACGCTCAAGTCCATCCCTATCTCTTAGTTGCTTATCAATTTCAACATCAAACAGTAATTTTCCGTCAACATAAGTTTGTATTACTTTAGCATAAACCGAAAGAGGATTGTCTGTCCACAATACAATATCAGCATCTTTTCCAATTTTTATACTTCCCATTTTATCATCTATATGGAGTAGTTTGGCTGGGTTTAGTGTTACCATTTTCCAGGCATCTTCTTCTGAAGTTCCGCCATATTTTACAGCTTTAGCGGCTTCTTGGTTTAGTCTTCTTCCCATTTCAGCATCATCCGAATTAATTGCAGTAACTACTCCTGCATTATTAAGAAGTGTTGCATTGTAAGGAATTGCATCATTTACTTCAAATTTATAAGCCCACCAATCAGAAAAAGTAGAGCCGCCAGCACCATGATTTTTCATTTTTTCAGCTACCTTATATCCCTCCAAAATATGGGTAAAAGTATTTATTGTAAAGCCCATAGAATCCCCAACATGCATTAGCATATTTATTTCTGATTGCATATAGGAATGGCAAGTAATAAAACGTTCTGAATTCAGAATTTCAACTAAAGCATTAAGTTCTAAATCCTCCCTTGGAGGAGTAGCATTTTTTTTGTCTTTTGTACTGAGATCGTTGAAATTTTGCCAAGCTTTTTGGTAAGCGTTTGCTCTGTAAAAAGCATCATAAAACACCTGCTCTACCCCCATACGGGTTTGCGGGAAGCGTATGCGTTCAAAATTGCCCCAATTACTTTGCTTTACATTCTCTCCTAGCGCAAATTTTATAAAGCCATCAGCATTTGCTACTTTCATTTGCTCAGCAGAGCTTCCCCATCTTAATTTTATCATTGCTGCTTGCCCCCCTATAGGATTTGCTGAACCGTGTAAAAGCTGTGACGCAACTGTACCTCCGGATAGCTGACGATAGATGTTATGATCATTTGGATTTATTACATCACCAATTCTTACCTCTGCACTTACCGCTTGACTTCCCTCATTTACTCCTCTGCTAATTGCAATATGAGAGTGTTCGTCAATTATTCCGCAAGTAAGATGTTTTCTGGTAGCATTAATTTGTGTGATTTTAACTGTTTCAGGGAAGACCACTAATTCATCCAGTTTTTTTCCTATGGCAATAATTTTTCCTTCTTTAATAGCAACATCCGTATTTTTCAGAACCCCTACTTGTTCATTTGTCCATACAGTTGCGTTTCTGAAAATGATATTTTCAGCTTGAGGTAAACTTATAAACCCGTGTGCTTTATTTGGGAACCAAACTGACGGAATGACACTGTCAATTTCTAAAATAAATACTTTTTTGTCTTCATTAAAAAGAGAGTCTCTTAGCATGCTAAAACTATGATAAAGACCAATACTATCCTGATATCTCCCGCTTATTCTCTCTTTATCAAATTTAGCAGCAGATCTGAATGTTCCATTAGCATTACTGATATTTACATTGTTGCCATCCAGCTTAGTGAGTAGTACAAGTGAATCCAATCCAAAAATAATTGCTTTTGGCTTATCTTTACTGCCTTTAATAGAAATCAATTTATTGCTAAATTCATCAGCATTGAGGGTATAATATCCCCGTATATCTATGTTTTGTTTTTTATTGATAATATGTTGCTCTCCTGCAGTCCAGTTTTCATAAATCTCTCCATTTTCAAAAATATCTTTGGATGCAATAAAGAAGTTAGCTAATTTTCCAGTTTCTATGCTTCCTATTTTGTCATCCATTTCTATAAGAGCGGCAGGAGTAGTTGTTAATGCGGCAAGAGCCGCTTGTTTGGGAAGCCCTTTTTTAATAGCCAATCGTAAGTTGCTAATAAAATTACTTTTTTTATCTAAACCTGAAGATGTAATACAAAATTCAATTTCATGATTAGCCAATATAGCCGGATTGTAAGGGGCTGTTTCCCAATCTTTTAATTTGCTTAAACTAATCCATTGGGCTGTTTCAGGATTACTAATGTCATATGCATTTGGAAAGTTTAACGGAATAATTACGGGAAATTCAGTATCAGCAACTTCATCAATTCTACTGTATTCTTTCCCATTTCCTTTGATAATAAAATCAATTTCAAACTCGTCTGCTATCTTATAAATTCGGCTATAATCTAGCGCATCATTAGTTGTAAATATATGAGGTAATCTCCGTTGATTGTTAAATGCAGCATAGGAAAGATTGGTCTGATTATCTTGAGAGGCATACCATTCAGTATCCAAAAATGTTTGCCGCATGAGTGCAATGCTCCCCATTAATGAAGAAGGGTTTTTTTGACTTGACACTCCTTTGCTAAATGAAAAATAACTTGCAGCTTTTGGTTTTATAATATTTTCCTGCTCACTCTTTTCTGATAGTAGTACCAAACAACCGGTTCCTCTTAGTACCCCATCTTGTACATGAGAAAGCACAGTCCCAAAGCCATTTTTAAGATAAGTAGAAGCCGTTTTTTTATCAGCACTAAATACTGTGCTTGCTTCTATTTCAGGATGTATTGCCTGGTTCCAATGGTAAGCGCCTGCTTTAGTGCTTTCGTATTGAGGGCGATAGTTACGCTTCCCTTTTTTAGCTTTTAGTAATCCGTAATCAGTATATAAATCAATAAATGAAGGGTAGATAAAATCGCCAGCTAAATCATGAATAATAGCATCATTTGGGATATTCATATTACTATCAATTCTAATAATTTTATCGCCTTGAATCAAAAGTATACCCTTATTAATTTCGGCAGTAGGGCTTAAAATAATATGTGCATTGATAAAGGCATGGATAGGTTCAAAATTTTGAGCCACTCCATTAACAGGAAAAGTTTCTTGCCCTAAAAGGGACTGAAAACTAAAAAGAGCAAAAAGGATAGTAAAGCGTAATCTCATTTGATAGCGTGTAATAATAAAGCCGTGAAAATACCAAAATAAGTTGAGATTAATTCGTTTATTTGCTAAACTAACTAAAAACGGAGATTATGTTAAAAATTATTCACGGAGTAATTCCATTTTTATTTCTTATTGCTTTACTTATTTCTATAGTACGCGCAGCATTAGATAAAATACCAAACACCAAAAAAGATATTTTTCTTACGATAACCTTAATCTTTGCGCATATACAATTATTAATCGGATTAGTTTTGCTTATCCCAATGGCAACTGTTGTTGATTGGAGCAGAGTAATGGGAAATGAAGCAAGTCGATTTTTATTGGTAGAACACCCATTAACTATGTTAATTGCAGTTGTATTAATTACTTTAGGAAAAGTAAAAGCTAAAAAAATAGAGGATAATGCAAAGGCAAATAAAACTGTTTTTGGGTATTTTGCAGTAGCGTTAATTTTAATAGTGTTAAGAACTCCCTGGGAGAAGCTTTTCTAAAAGAAATAAATGTCAGAAAAAGCGATATTAATTGGATTAATTACTCAAGATGTTACTCAAGATCAGGCTTATGAGTATCTAGATGAGTTGGCTTTTCTGGCGAAAACTGCCGGAGCAAATCCTGTCAGAAATTTTACACAAAAACTACCTCATCCTGATAATAAAACCTTTTTTGGAAAAGGGAAAATTGAGGAAGTGCGCCTTTTTGCTGAGGAAAATGAGATTAAGCTCATCATTTTTGATGATGATTTAAATCCTTCACAAATAAGAAATATTGAGAAGATTTTTGGAGAAGAAACTAAAATACTGGATAGAAGCAATTTGATACTTGATATTTTTGCGAGTCGAGCACAAACAGCACAAGCCCGCACACAAGTTGAGCTTGCTCAATACCAATATCTATTACCAAGATTAACCCGTATGTGGACACACCTTGAAAGACAAAAAGGGGGGATTGGAATGAGAGGTCCTGGGGAGGCTCAAATTGAAACTGATAGAAGAATTATTAAAGATAAAATTGCGCTACTACAAAAGAAGTTAGAAAAAATTGACAAGCAAAGTTTTACGCGTAGAAAAGGAAGGCAGGGTATGATAAGAGTTGCCTTAGTAGGCTATACTAATGCTGGGAAATCTACTCTAATGAACACTTTAGCTAAGTCAGATATTTTTGCAGAAAATAAATTATTTGCCACTTTGGATACTACTGTACGTAAAGTAGTAATTGGTAATTTGCCTTTTTTACTGACTGATACGGTTGGGTTTATTCGCAAGCTTCCGCATCAGCTGGTAGAGAGCTTTAAATCTACTTTGGATGAAGTGCGTGAATCAGATTTATTAGTGCATGTAGTTGATATTGCTAATCCGAATTTTGAAGATCAGAGAGAGGTAGTGAATAAAACAATTGTTGAGCTTGGTATTACCGACAAGCCCACTTTAATTGTGTTTAATAAAATTGACGCTTATACTTTTACACCCAAGGAGGAAGATGATTTAACCCCGATACTTCCTGAAAATATTTCATTGGAAGAATTGCAAAAAACTTGGATGGCAAAATTAGATGATGAAAGTATATTTATTTCAGCTTTAAATAAAACTCATTTTAATGAGTTAAAGGATTTGCTCTATGCTAAGATTAAGCAACTACATGAAGTAAGGTATCCTTACAATAACTTCTTGTATTAAAGAAAAGATTGCAAATCGGAAAGCTTTTTATAATGTCCGTTTTGGGCAATTAACTCCTGATGTGTGCCCCTTTCAATAATACAGCCCTTATCTAATACTAGGATCTCATCAGCATTTTGAATAGTTGAAAGGCGGTGAGCAATCACTAATGAAGTTCGAGAATACATTAGTTTGTCTAAAGCGTCTTGTACTAAGCGTTCGGATTCAGTGTCTAAGGCTGAGGTAGCTTCATCCAAAATTAATATTTCCGGATTTTTTAAGATAGCTCTGGCAATACTAAGTCTTTGTTTTTGCCCCCCCGAAAGTTTATTTCCTCTATCGCCAATATTGGTGTCGTATCCGTTTTCTGTTTCCAAAATAAAGTCGTGAGCATTGGCAATTTTTGCAGCTTCAATTACCTCTTGTTTGCTAGCAGTAATGTTTCCTAAGCGGATGTTATTGAAAATAGTGTCGTTAAACAAAATAGATTCTTGACTTACAATCCCCATTAATGCACGTAAATCATGTAAAGCAATTTCCTTTATATTGCTATTATCAATTAAAATTTCTCCTTGATTGATATCGTAAAAGCGAGCTAATAAATCCGCTAAAGTTGATTTTCCGCTTCCTGATTGTCCAACTAAAGCAATCATTCTCCCTTTACTAATTGTAAAGTTAATATCCTTTAGTACTTGTTGTTTTTCGTACGAGAAGGATAAGTTTTTAAATTCAATTTGGTTGTTAAGTAACTTTATTTGTTTAGGATTTTCTACATCAGTAATTTCATTTTCAGCATCTAGTATTTCATATACTCTTTTGGCTGAAGCGCTTCCTTTTTGTATATAGTAATAGGAAGTAGTAAGAGTTTTTGCTGGTGGTATAATTTGAGAGAAGATAAGGATATAGCCGATAAATTCTTGAGCAGACAATGTGCTGTTGTCACCGAGTACTAGTTGCCCTCCAAACCACATGACTACCACCAATACTATAGTGCTCAAAAACTCACTCATGGGGGATGCTAAATCTTTCTTTCTAAGCAAGGAACTCATAATGTTTTTGTAGGAGTTACTTTCTTTGTCAAAATTAGAGTTGATGTGAGCTTCTGCAGTAAAGGCTTTTATGATTCTTAGTCCTGAAATATTTTCGTCAATTATGGAAAGCAGACTCCCCATTTTTGCTTGTCCTTTATCGGATGATTTTTGGAGCGATTTCCCAATAAAACCAATAATTAAACCTGTAATTGGAAATAGGATAATTACAAAAATTGTAAGCTGTGGGCTGATAAAACTTAAGGTTGCTAGGTAGATGATAATGCTTAAAGGGTCTTTAAATATCATTTCTAAGGAGCTCATAATTGACCATTCTATCTCTACTAAATCAGAGGTAAGCCTTGCGGTTAAATCTCCTTTTCTTTTTTCAGTGAAAAAAGGCATGGGTAAAGAAATTATTTTTCTATGCAGATCCATTCGTAAATCGTGTACTACTCCATTTCGAATTGGGGTTAAAAAATAAAGGGAAAGGTAACGAAACAAATTTCTGAAAAAGAATGTAATTAATACTAAAATGCAGATAAATAGGAGAGCTTCAACTTTTCCTTTTTCGTCAATTATTGAACTTATTAGTGCATAAAAATTGTCTTTTATGGCAGTTGCATTTACGCTTAATGGCGGAGGACTATATACTTTTTCTTGGGTTTCAAAAAGTATACCTAAGAATGGAACCACCATTGTTAAGGATACTAATGAAAATAAAACACTTAATATATTGAACAGAATATTAAGCAGTACAAATGGTAAATAAGGCTTTACGTATTTTAAAATTCGTAAGAAATAGTGCATTTGGCAAAGATAAGAAAGGATTCCCTATTTTTGCATTTATGGAATCAACAAGACAAAAAAAGGTGTCTCGCTTAGTTCAGAAAGAACTTTCTGTAATTTTTCAACAGCTTACACAAGAGATGTTAGGGAATATTATGGTAAGCGTAACGATAGTGCGTATATCTCCTGATTTGGCAGATGCCAATATTTTTTTAAGTATTTTTCCTGTTGATGATCCTTTAGAAGCACTTAAAGTAGTGAAAAGTAGCACCATCATGATTCGTAAAAAACTGGGTGAAAGCGTAAGAAATCAATTAAGAATAGTGCCAGCATTACAATTTCATTTGGACGATTCAGCAGCTTTTGCTGAAGAAATTGATAGATTGTTGAAAAAATAAGAAATCGTGAATTTCCCATTTTTTATTGCCAAACGCTATTTTTCTACTAAGAAGAATAGCAACTTTGTGCATATAATTTCTTGGGTTTCTTTATTAGGAGTAGCAACAGGAACAGCCGCATTAATTTTAGTGCTTTCAGTGTTTAATGGTTTTGAAGATTTGGTTTTGAAGATGTATAATTCTTTTGACCCACATTTGAAAATTACAGCAGATGAGGGAAAAGTATTTAATCCTGAAAAAATTTCAACTGTTTTGGATAATTCTGAATTTGAATCCTCCGCTTATATATTAGAGGAAAAAGTACTGTTAAAATATCAACAAAAAGAATTTATCGCTACTGTGAAAGGGGTAAGTGAAACTTACCAAGAGCTCACCAATTTTAATAGTTTGTTAGTGGATGGAGAGTATATCAATTCCTATGAAAATAAGAATGTAGCCGTGGTAGGCATGGGAGTTGCTTATCATTTATCCATAGGGCTAGGTACTATGTTTGAGCAATTGCAAGTTTTTGTGCCAAACAGAAATTCAAAAACATTGCTCAACCCACAAACTGCTTTCAAGCAAGGAAGTGTTTTACCGGTTGGAATTTTTAGCATTCAAGCTGAGCTTGACCAAGAATACATTATTACTCCTTTGGCTTTTATTCAGCAATTGGCAGCTAGAGATAATAACATTTCGGCAGTTGAAATAAAACTTAAAAATGAGCATAGAATGCTTGCAATTCAAGAACAGTTAGCATCTGCCTTGGGTGATGATTTTATAGTAAAAAATCGCTTTGAACAACAAGAATTTTTATATAAAATATTAAATACTGAAAAACTAGCGGTCTTTTTAATTTTGGCTTTTATTATGATTATAGCTACTTTTAATATCATTGGAGCCTTAAGTATGCTGATGTTGGATAAGCAGAAGGATATTACAACGCTTAAAAGTTTAGGCTGTACCGTTCAAGATATTCAATCTGTATTCTTCAGAAAGAGTATGCTTACTATACTATTAGGAATAGTTACTGGTCTTTTTATAGGATTAGGGCTTGCTTTTTTGCAACAAACTTTTGGTTTTATAGCAATGGGAGGCGGTAGTTTTGTCATTAACACTTATCCTATTGCTATTGTGTTTACTGATATAATACTTGTAAGTTTTACAGTATTTGCAATAGGCTTGCTAGCTTCATGGTATCCTGCTAAGGTGCTAAGTAGCAAGTTGTTTAAAAACTAAACCCTGCAAACTCTTTCGCTACTGTGTCTAAAATTGCATGTACTTCTTCAGGGTTATCAGAAGTAACCATTTTTATTCGGTAATCTTTAAAATATGGAATTCCTTTAAAGTAGCTTGTGTAGTGGCGTTTCATTTCAGCTATTCCTAAAATTTTCCCTTTCCACTCAATAGAATGCTTTAAATGTTGTTTGCACGCAATTACTCTATCGGCAATAGTTGGTGAGGCTAAATACTCCCCTGTTTTTAGGTAATGTTTTATCTCGTTAAAAATCCAAGGGTATCCAATTGCAGCTCTGCCCAACATAACTCCATCTACACCATATTTGTTTTTCAATTCCATCACTTTTTCAGGTGAGTTAACATCTCCATTTCCAAAGACAGGAATATGCATGTTAGGGTTATTTTTTACATCTCCTATAAGCGTCCAGTCAGCATCCCCTTTATACATTTGTTTACGGGTTCTCCCATGTATTGAAATAGCTTGAATGCCTACATCTTGTAAACGTTCAGCTACCTCAACTATGTATTTTGTATTTTCATCCCAACCCAATCTGGTTTTGACAGTTACAGGAATATTTGTAGCTTTTACAATTGCTTTTGTCATAGCTACCATTTTTGGAATATCCTGCAGTATACCAGCTCCAGCTCCTTTTCTAGCTACTTTTTTTACTGGGCAACCATAATTGATATCAATGAATTCAGGCTTTGCTTTTTCACATATTTCAGCTGCTTGTCGCATTGAATTAATGTCATAGCCAAAAATTTGAATTCCAATAGGACGTTCAAAATCATAGATGTCAAGTTTCATAGTGCTCTTATCAGCATCCCGGATCAACCCCTCTGAAGAAATAAATTCCGTGTACATTACATCTGCTCCATGCTCCTTACATAATGCTCTAAAAGGAGGGTCACTTACATCCTCCATTGGCGCTAAAAGTAAGGGGAATTCTCCAACATCAATATTTCCTATCTTTACACCCATAATTGCAAAAGTAAACAATAATGGGATTTAAAGGGATATATGCAAATAAGTCATCAACTTCAAAAGTTGGTATTTTATTTTTATTAATTTTTCTATCATTAATATTACATACTTTAATAGCTGTAGCTTTGGTTGCTCTCTTTTCTGATAATGGCATGGCACTTATTCAAAATCAAGATTTGAGCAATCAAGCATCTGTAAATTATTTAAAATTGATGCAACTTTTTAGTGGCGTAGGTCTTTTTATTACACCTACATTATTATATGCACACTTAACTAATTTTGATTTTAAGCTTTTTAAACTTAGTAGACAAAACACCATTTTAGTTATTGCCATAATGATGATAATTACTCCATTTATAGGGTTACTTTTAGAATGGAATATGATGATTTCCTTTCCCGAATGGTTACTGCAATTTGACATTAATTCAGAGGCTATTGTAACTGCATTTTTACAAATGGATACTATCTGGGATTTATTTTATACGATTTTAGTAATTGCTGTTGTTCCTGCAATAGGTGAAGAATTATTGTTTAGAGGATATTTACAACAAAAACTTGGGAATTGGCTAAGTAATCCACATTCTGCAATTTTGATAACAGCTTTTTTATTTAGTACTATTCACTTTCATTTTCAAGGAATGATCCCAAGATTTGTTTTAGGAGTTTTATTAGGTTATTTATTCTATTGGAGCAATTCATTATGGTTGCCAATTTTAGCGCACTTTGTAAATAACGCGCAAGCAGTTATTCTTTCTTATCCTTTATTTAAAATAGATAGTGGTGCTTATTCAGTCTTTCCAGAAAGCCCTGTTGATCCTATGATAGCACTTTTTTCTTTAGCGTCTGTCGCACTTCTTTTGTATATCTTGCATCAAAATATAAGCATAAAAAAAGGCTGGTAAAATCAGCCTTTAAAATATCTGCTTGTATAAATTAATAGTTTCCTTTTCGGGTCGAGTAATTAATTTTTAGTGCATTTGCCTTCCTAAGCTCTTGTTTAACATCAGTGATAATCCCCATCTTTACAGTTTCATCTGCTTTAATAGATGCTGTCATATAAGGGATTTCTTTTTCATCTCTTGATTCACGCTCAGTAGCAATAAATTCTTGTATTTCACTCACTTCAGCAAAAGCATCATTCAATTGAATACGAGCAGCACTACCATAAGATGCTTGCATTCTTTTAATTGGTGAGCCAATGTAAATATAGCTTACTAAGGATTTTTTCCCCATCTTTTTTATTTCAGTGGCTTTTGGTGTAGTTACATCTACAAATAATGTGGTTTCACGCATTACAGTGGTTACCATAAAAAAGAAAAGTAGCATAAATACAATATCCGGTAAGGATGCAGTTGATATAGCTGGCATTCCTTTTTCCCCTCCTTTTCTGAATTTACTCATTATGAATCTCCTCCAATGTTTTTTGGTTCCGCTTCAGATATTTTCTGAGGGTACATTTTTCTAATTTCCTTTTTTTGTGTTTTATTCAAATCAATATAACGCTCTCCAAATTTATTTAACGCTTCTTTATTTCTGAGTTCATTATAAGCAGCAGCTAGTTCGTTTTGTACACGAATATAAGTAACATACTGAGTCCCTCTGTCATTTTGTAATGAGATAATTGCTTTCTCAGGATTTTCAGATGAACTAGGATCTCTTCCATTGTTGTCAATAAAAGTTTTAGCTCCTTCTTTAAGCTGTGAGATGTCCATATATTCACCTTCAACTAATAATTGATTATGTGTATTAATTAATACTGTATAAATATTTTTTGCATGAATTTCTGGTGGCTTTTCTTGTTCTTCTTCTGGCATTGGAGGTAGTTTGCGAGCAATACCTGTATCTACATCCATAGTTGTGGTGACCAAGAAAAAGATAAGAAGCAAAAAGGCAATATCTGCCATTGATCCTGCATTTATCTCGGGCAATCCTCTTCTTTTGCTTGCCATTATTTAGAAAATGCTTTTGATAATTCAGCATAGAGTACCGCACCAATTGCACCAATCCCTAACACATAGAATGTAGTAAGTCCCATTCCAACTTTTTTGGCTGTTGAAGCTGTAATTTCATATTTTTCATACGATCCTAAAACTTCATCAGAAGCAATTAGGTAGGAGAATATTAATATCACAACTAATCCTCCTATTGTATAGAGTGTCTTTTTAGTATTATTAGTTTTTTGCATCATTTTTTTAATGCCAAAACCAATTGCTGTAAGTGTAGCAAATCCTACCATTAAATAAGTAAGAATGATACCTATATTAATTAAACTTTCCATGATTATTTGTTTTTTACTAATAAATCAACAAGTGAGATAGAAGCATCTTCCATTGAGTTTACAATTGAATCTACTTTTGCAATTAAATAATTGTAGAATATTTGCAAAATAATCGCGACAATAAGTCCAAATACAGTAGTTAAAAGAGCAATTTTAATACCATGTGCAACCAATGAAGGAGAAATATCACCTGCAGCTTCAATTGCATCAAATGCATCAATCATTCCAATTACTGTACCCATAAACCCAAGCATAGGTGCTAGTGCAATAAATAATGAAATCCAAGATAATCCTTTTTCCAAAAGTCCCATTTGAACCGAGCCATAAGCTACAATAGATTTTTCTACCATATCAATTCCTTCATTGGAACGCTCTAATCCTTGATAGAAGATTGAAGCAACAGGGCCTTTTGTATTTCTACAAATTTCTTTTGCCGAATCAACACCACCCTTGTTTAAGGCAGATTCAACATCATTTAATAATTTATCAGTATCAGTAGTTGCCATATTTAAATAGATGATTCTTTCAATTGCTAATGCTAATCCTAAGATTAAACATAACAATACAATCCCCATAAATCCAGGCCCTCCTTGAATAAATTTTTGTTTTATAATTTGATGAAAAGAAGCAGTCTCTTCAACTGGAACTTCTGCTACAGCAGGTGCTTCTTCAGCAACTACAGCAGTATCTACTACCTGTTCAGTTGCAAAAGTATCATTTGCATCTTGTGCATAAACAGTGTAAGTGCCAGCAAGGAATAATCCTAATAAAGTTAGTAAGGCAAATTTGTTTTTCATTTTCTTTTTTATTTGTTTAGAAATTTAATTTAAGTGTGGCAAATTTATAAAAATATTATAAAGTGGCCTGATATCTCTTATTAACTTCATTCCAGTTGATTACATTAAAAAATGCATTTATGTAATCAGGGCGTCTGTTTTGGTAGTTTAAATAATAAGCATGTTCCCAAACATCAAGAGCTAAAATAGGCGTTCTTCCGCAACCCCCTTCCATTAATGGATTATCTTGATTTGGTGTAGAACAAACGCATAATTTTCCTTCTTTTACACATAGCCATGCCCAACCTGAACCAAATCTTGTCCCAGCAGCTTTTGAAAATTCTGCTTTAAAATTATCAAAGCTCTCAAAAGCAGAATCGATAGCACTAGCTAAATCTCCTGAAGGATTTCCTCCACCATTTGGGCTCATGATATTCCAGAATAAACAGTGATTGAAATATCCTCCACCATTGTTTCTTGCTGCTCCGCTTAAGCCTGGAGTAGCACAAATTTCTTCAATACTTTTTCCCTCCATATCAGTTCCGGTTATGGCGTTATTTAAGTTGTTGGTGTAGCCCTGATGGTGTTTGCTATGGTGAATTTCCATAGTTCTAGCATCAATATGTGGTTCTAACGCATCATAAGCGTAAGGTAAATCTGGTAATTCGAATGACATAATATTTTGTTTTTGTTAATTTTTTATAATAAAATTTGCCAAGCATCTTCCAATTTTCCTTGGCTTAATAATTCTTTAGCTAAGATATGTTTTTCTGTTGTATTTTTTTCTTCTCTGAGCGTAAACTCTTTTTTTGCAGGAATATTTTCTTCAGAAGCTAAAATTGCTAAATCACTTCCACTTAAGGTTGAAGAGTTACGAATTTCTTCTGGCAAATTATCAAACCCCATCCCAATTATTCCAATTGGTTTTGCAAGTTGAAATAAACTATCTTTTGTGGCTTTCCCGTACCAATTTCCGCCAAGACGAGAAAGAGCATTTAGTTTTAAAGGATCAATGTTTTTTTCTGAATCCAAAATATCCTCATTAATATGAATTTTGAGTATTTCGCAGATTACTAAATTACCAGCCCCTCCTTCTTGACCTAGTGAAATAACCCGATTGACTTTACACTCAAAATTTACGGGGGATTCCTTCACGCAAAAAGGTTTTACTTTTTCAGATTTTATTGGAGTAAATCCAGCTTTTTCAAATTCATTTACCCCTTTTGGAAAATCAGAACTACTAAGGGAAACTTGATGTGCCATTTCAGTTGTTACTATGCTGATAACTACTTCTTTATTTTCCAAGACATTTTCTAAAGTATGTTTTATGGTATTTCCTCTTACCCTTCTGGCAGGAGAAAAAACCAAAATTGGAGGATTTGCAGAAAAGGCATTGAAAAAACTAAATGGGCTTAAATTAAGATTACCATCATTATCAATAGTGCTAGCAAAAGCAATTGGTCTTGGAGCAACAGCTCCTAAAATGTATTTGTGTACAGTTGATGTTTTTTCTATTTTTGGATCGATAGTCAGCATCTACTTACATATTTTTCTTTAGTGCAAATAAGGAATGAGAATCATTTTCTAAAACTACTTTGTTTTTTATTCTTCCCAATCCTTCAATTTCCATTTCTATTACATCTCCATCTTTTAGCCAGACAGGTTCGTAATCCGGATTTTTCAATTTATGCGATCCATTTAGTTCGAGCAAACAGCCCGTTCCTACTGTTCCGGAACCAATAACATCACCAGGTAAAATATCAGCACCATATGCGCATCTTTCTACAATTTCAGCAAAAGTCCAATTCATATCTTTCATATTTCCTTCAGACAATAACTCTCCATTTACCCAACACTTCATATTTAAACTATAAGTATCTCCTTCATGCCCATCTGCAGTGGCTACTTTTTTATCAGCCAATTCTTCTTTTGTTACCAAATAGGGGCCAATAATTGTGCAGAAATCCTTCCCTTTTGCAGGACCTAAATTGAGTTTCATTTCCTCCATTTGAAGTGCTCTGGCACTCATATCATTCATTATTAAATACCCGGCAATATAATTATCTGCATCTTTGGCTTTTATGTTTCTCCCTTTCTTGCCAATTACAATAGCAGCTTCCAATTCAAAGTCTAACTTCTGCATATGGTCGGGCATACACAAAATATCCTCTGTTGGACCTAAAATAGCATTGTGATTGGTAAAATAAAAAATCGGAAACTGGTCAAATTCCGGAATCATATCTACCCCCCTATTTCTTCTGGCTGTAGCTACATGTTGCCTAAAAGCATAAGCATCTCTACATGATGGAGGGTTGGGTGCCGGAGCTAATAATGTGCTGTCAGAAAGTGAAATCCCTACTGAATTTGAATGGCCATTTTTTATACTTTCTTCCAATTCTTTTGCTTTTTGCATACCATCTTCTCCCATCTGCAAAAATTCATTCATTGTGGTTGCAATAGAGCTTAAGGAATGTATTTTTTCATTTACGATAAGTCCCAAATTGGAGGTTTCGTTATGCCGATAAGTTACAATTCTCATTTTAGTTTTATTTTATGCAAACGTATTAAAAAAAATGCGGTAGTATTTGTTTTTGAGCAATCAAAAAATATCCGTAATTTGCAAAAAAAATATATACAGATGCCAAGATATCACAAATTAGGTAAATTCCCACACAAAAGACATACTACCTTCAGAAAAGAAGATGGAAATATCCACTATGAAGAGTTATTTGGAACCATTGGTTTTGACGGGATGTCGTCTTTATTGTATCATTTACATAGGCCAACAATGGTAAAAGATATTGCTAAAGCTTATTCAGTTGCTCCTGAAATTTCTGTGGATAAAAACTTAAAAGCCTATTTACTAAAAGGCTTTGAAGCGCCAAAGGTTGCTGATCATTTAAAAAGTAGAATTTCAATAATGATTAATAATGATTTGAATATTTTGCTTTCCGCTCCAACTAATTTGGAAGAAGATTATTTTTATAAAAATACAGATGGTGATGAGGTTATTTTTGTTCATAAAGGAACAGGGACTTTACGCACTTTTGTGGGAAATATTAAATTTAAGGAAGGAGATTATTTAGTGATACCAAGAGGGATGATTTACACCATGAAATTTGATTCTACTGAAAATAGATTGTTTATTGTAGAGTCCTACACGCCTGTTTATACGCCCAAAAGATATCGTAACCATTTCGGTCAATTATTAGAGAACTCTCCTTATTGCGAAAGAGATTTAAGAGTCCCAGAGGGATTGGAAACACATGATGAAAAAGGGGAATTTATAATAAAAATAAAAAAGGAACAAATGATTCATGAGTATACTTACGCATCACATCCTTTTGATGTTGTAGGTTGGGATGGATATAATTTCCCGTATGCATTTTCAATTCATGATTTTGAACCTATTACAGGAAGAATACATCAGCCACCGCCGGTGCACCAAACTTTTGAAACAAGTAGATTTGTAATTTGTTCATTCTGCCCAAGAATGTATGATTATCATCCTGAATCTATTCCGGCACCTTATAATCATTCAAATATTGATTCTGATGAGGTATTGTATTATGTAGCTGGAGATTTTATGAGCAGAAATCATGTAGAAGAAGGTTATATTTCATTGCATCCTGCAGGAATTCCTCACGGACCACACCCTGGAGCTGCAGAAAAAAGTATAGGACAAACAAAAACAGATGAATTGGCAGTAATGATAGATACCTTTGCCCCTTTAAAATTAACAAAAGCAGCCATAGCACTTTCTGATGGAAAGTATCATAAATCATGGTTAGACTAAAAAGAAAAAGATGAGAGAAGATGTAACAAAAATCAACAATACTACTGATTCCCTAGAGAAAATTTTTCCTGAAGCTCAAGATTTTCTTCCTTTATTAGGAACGGATTATGTAGAATTTTATGTGGGAAATGCAAAACAGGCAGCTCATTTTTATAAAACAGCTTTAGGATTTCAGTCGCTTGCTTATGCGGGGCTTGAAACGGGTGTTACCGATAGAACTTCTTATGTGGTGGTACAGGATAAAATCCGCTTGGTATTTACTACGCCAATGCCTTCAGAAAATAAAGAAATTTTTGATCACATTAAAAAACATGGAGATGGCGTGAAAGTAATTGCACTTTGGGTAGATGATGCAAAATCTGCTTGGGAAGAAACAACAAGTAGAGGGGCTGAATCTTATTTTGAACCAAGAACAGAAAAAGATACAGATGGAGAGGTGGTAAAATCTGCCATTAAAATTTATGGAGATACCGTTCATGTTTTTGTAGAGCGCAAAAACTACAATGGATGCTTTATGCCAGGATTTGAAAAGTGGGAATCGGAATATAATCCATCTTCTTGTGGGTTTAAATATATTGATCATATGGTAGCCAATGTAGGGTGGAATGAAATGAATATTTGGGAAAAATTCTATAATGAAACTATGGGATTTGCTAACCTGATTACTTTTGATGATAAGGATATTTCCACTCAGTTTACCGCACTTATGAGTAAGGTAATGACTAATGGAAACGGGAGAATTAAGTTTCCGATTAATGAGCCGGCTGAAGGAAAAAAGAAATCGCAGATTGAGGAATATTTGGATTTTTATGATGGCCCTGGATGTCAGCATATTGCAATAGCTACTGATGATATTGTATCCACTGTTGCTCAGATGGAAAAAAGAGGGGTAGAGTTTTTAAAAGTACCATCAACATATTATGATACTGTGCTTGATAGAGTTGGCAAAATAGATGAAGAAATTCTGACACTTAAAAAACATGGCGTTTTGGTGGATAGAGATGATGAAGGTTATTTATTACAGATTTTTACAAAGCCATTAACCGACAGACCAACTTTATTTTTTGAGATTATTCAAAGGAAAGGAGCAAAATCTTTTGGAAAAGGCAATTTTAAAGCCCTTTTTGAATGCATAGAAGCAGAACAAGAAAGAAGAGGAACGCTATAAATTAAATAAAATTATGACACATTTAAAAATCGGAGATAACGCACCAGCAATTAATTCTGTAGATCAGAATGGAGACGCAATTACATTAGAACAATTTAAAGGAAAAAAAGTTGTCCTTTATTTTTACCCTAAAGATATGACCCCTGGCTGTACGGTTCAATCTTGTAATTTGAGAGATAATTATAAAGTGCTTTTAGACAAAGGATATGTTGTGTTGGGCTGCTCGGTAGATAGCCCAGCAAGACATGTTAAATTTATAGAAAAATACGATTTACCATTTTCACTTATTTCAGATGAAGACAAAAAAGTAGTTGAGGATTATGGAGTTTGGGGGCTTAAGAAATTTATGGGTAAAGAGTATATGGGAATAAGCAGAACCACTTTTGTTATTGATGAAAAAGGGTTGATTGAAGATATTATTACTAAGGTAGATACTAAAGATCATACTGCTCAGATATTAAAGTAAAGTTTAAGATTTTGAAAAAACTACTACTCCTTTTAATTGCATTAACAACACTCTCAAGTGTGAGTTATGCTTCTTTTCCAATTACTTCAAACAATACTTCAGAAGCATCAACTACAATAAGTTTTCAAGACCCTGATGATGAGGAGGAAGATCCTTCATGGTGGATATTAATATATATTCTTAATTTTATTATTGTAGTTGGCGGCTTCTTGCTATTGCTAAGAACATGGTGGAGGGCGTGGAGAGATGAAGTGAAATGGGTTAGAGTATTAACCTATATAGTATTAGGTTTTCTTGCATTAATTATAATATTAGGTATAATTTGTAGCAGTGTTGGGTGTATATACAATATGCAATAAAAATTATTTTATACCCTTAATCTACTAAAACTGTATACTCAAAATATTCAAAATCCTTTTTATATAGTTCGTTTACTAATTGTGAAGCTTCTGGATAAATTCTATATAAATCTTTCCAATCAGTAATTGATTTTGTTTTATTAATATTCGTTAAAGAATTATACTCTAATCTATATTTTTCACAAAATTCTTTCCAATCATTATCTAATGATTCTCTTTTAAATATGAAATCTATTTTGTTAGCACCATCATCATCTACAAGATAATCATACATAGGTATTAAATGTTGCTCAATGATTGCTCGAAAACCTACAAATTGAATTTCTGACAATAAAGACCCATCTTGTATTTTTTGTAAAAACTCTAGAAAGTTATAATGCTTGTCATAACCAAGAAAATAATAGGAAGAAACAATACGGTGCTGTGGATGGGTCACAACACTTACACAAATCGAATCTTCCCTAATTTTATTTATTTTTTGCCATTGCTTATAGGTAAAATGCTGGATGCTTCCCTTTGCATATGTTAAACCATATTTATTTTTGCTAAATAAGTTTCTTAACGTAAAGTAAAAACAAACACAATAAAATAAGAGGTAAATAAAGCACACTACTAAATTTTTGGAATGAAAAATGAAATAAAAAAACCGTATGTTATTCTGAAAAAAACGATTAAAAGAGTAGCCGCTATAAAAAGCACAATCATTATCAGAAAAACCTCTTAGTTTAAATAGTCTTTCTGAGATAGTAGTCCCGGCACATTTTGTTGGGTGAATTAATATAATTTTATCTAACAGATCCATATAATATTACAGAAAGTAAAGATTAAAACTGCTTAGGCTTACATTGTTAAAACAACAACTTAAATACTTCCTCAATCTTCCCACATTGAACAATATCAATCTTAAAACCTTTAGGGCTGAACTTATTGTATTTGGAAATAATTATTTGCTTATAGCCTAGTTTCTCAGCTTCAGTAATTCTACTTTCAATTCGGTTTACAGCTCGTATTTCTCCTGAAAGACCGATCTCTCCCGCAAAGCAAGTAAGAGTATCTAAAGCAATATCTTGATCAGATGATAGGATAGAACAAACTACTGCCAAATCAATTGCCGTATCGTCTATCTTAATTCCTCCAGTTATGTTAAGGAAAACATCTTTTGCTGCTAGTTTAAATCCACATCTTTTTTCTAGAACTGCCAAGAGCATGTTCATTCTTTTAGTATCAAACCCTGTTGCAGATCTTTGTGGATTACCATATACTGCTGAACTTACTAAGGATTGTATTTCAACCAATATTGGGCGAGCCCCCTCAATAGTTGCTGCAATACCCACGCCACTTGTCGCCTCATCTCGCTCTGATATTAATATTTCTGAAGGATTATTTACCTCTCTTAATCCTTCTTGATTCATTTCATAAACACCTAATTCTGACGCAGAGCCGAACCGATTTTTAACGGTTCTTAATATTCGATATACATAATTTCTATCGCCTTCAAATTGCAGCACGGTATCTACCATGTGTTCCAGTATTTTTGGGCCTGCAATGGCACCATCTTTGTTAATGTGACCAATGAGGAAAACAGCTGTCCCTGTTTCTTTGGCATATTTTATGAGTTCGGCTGTGCATTCTCTTATCTGTGAAACTGATCCTGGTGAGGAGTCAATATGAGCAGTATGTAATGTTTGTATGGAGTCTACTACTAAAATATCAGGTTGCAATTGCTCTATTTGTTGAAAGATATTTTGAGTAGAAGTTTCAGTAAGGATGTAGCAATTTTCAGAGTTTTTATTGATGCGTTCAGCACGCATTTTTATTTGCTTTTCACTTTCCTCTCCTGAAACATAGAGTATCTTATTATTTTTTGAGCTCAATGCAAATTGTAATAACAAAGTTGATTTACCAATTCCTGGATCACCGCCCAATAGGATAAGTGAGCCAGGCACAATTCCCCCCCCTAATACTCGGTTAAGTTCTTTGTCATTGGTAACTATACGATCTTCATTACTGTAATCAATCTCATTTATTAGGGTAGGCTTGTTTACTTTGCTTGTTTTAAATCCTCCTTTTACATCACTTTCTTTGGATATTATTTCTTCAACAAAAGTATTCCACTCGTTACATTGCGGACATTTACCTAGCCATTTTGGCGACTGTGTTCCACAACTTTGGCAGAAAAAAGCAGATTGAGTTTTCTTTTTTGCCATTAATATTTTCTGATGTTTTCAATAATAGTGGTACTTGAAAAACCATCAACAAAAGGAACAAGGATTACCTTTCCTCCATTTTTCTGAACAATTTCATGTCCAACTATAGTTTTAACTTTATAATCACCACCTTTTGCTAATACATCAGGTAATAAAGTACTGATTAAATTGATTGGCGTATCCTCCGAAAACAAAATTACTGCATCAACAAATGAAAAACTCGCTAATAAAATTGCTCTGGATTGCTGCTGAATAATTGGGCGATTTTCACCTTTTAGTTTTTGGATGGAACTATCGGAATTAAGTCCGATAATCAATTTAGTTCCTAAATCAGCAGTACGTGCTAAAACCTCAATATGTCCTTGATGTATTATATCAAAACAACCATTGGTAAACACTACTCGCTCACCACTTACTTTCCATTTATCAACTTGCAATTTTAAATTTTCAACTGAAAAAATTTTATTTTTTAGTGTGTTAAATTGTGACATTGTTTTTCTTTTTTGATAAAAATAAGACAATTAAGGAAAGTGACCCCATAATAATAGCAACTAATGTCTGAGCTACATGCACTATAGTGGGAAATATTAATGCTGGATTTGTAGGATCTCCTCCCTTCCCTAAATAGACAGTTCCTACTCCAAGTACTGATAAGCCAATCATGACAATAGCATGATAAGACCCTATACCTCCAGGAGTTGGGATTACCATGCCTATACCTCCTAATACCAATAGGAAAAGCCCGTCTCCAGCAGTTAAGTGGGAAGTTTCTTGCATGCAGGAAAAACAAATATAGGTCATTAAAAAATACATAATCCAGATGCTAAAAGTATGAGCCCAAAAAGCTGATTTTCTTTTCATGTTTTTGATGCTTTTGAAGCCTTCTTTTAGTCCGTCAATAAAAGCTAATACTTTTTCATAGAATTTAGATTTTTTCAACCATTTTCTCAAAAATAAAAAAGTTATTACTCCAAAAGCTCCTATTCCTAATAGTATAAAAATTTTATTATTTCCAGCGTTTTCGGTTTGATGAGTCTGTAAGGTAGTGTAGAAATTAAAGATGTCATTGAATTTCAGCAGTATTGTTAGAAATATTAATAAGAATAAGAAAATAAAATCAATAACTCGCTCAATAAGTATGGTGCCAAATAATTTGTCAACTGGTATTTTTTCCACTTGGTTTAGCGCTGTGCATCTTGAAATTTCACCGGCTCTTGGAATGAACATATTGGTAAAATAACCTACAGAAACTGCCGCAATACTATTTAGTTTTGAAGATTTGTAGCCTAAAGCATCAATTAACACTATCCATCTCAAACCTCTGCTTACATAAGCCCAGACTCCAAATATCATAGACAGAACAACCCATTTACTGTCTACTTTTTTTATTTCTGCTAGCAGTTGGACCGGATCTTGATTTTTAAAAAGAAAGAATAAAATGCCAAATGCAAATCCTAAGGAAGCAATGTATTTTAATATTTTAAAAAGAGTTTTCTTATTCACTTTGTAAAACTATAAAATTATATTGTCAATTAAGCGTACTCCTGAATGATAAGCCGCAATACAGATGGCATTTTCATTTTCTCTTTGCCAACCCTCTATTGGCTGCATAGTATTTAAGGCAACAATTTCAGCATATTCTAATTTCAGATTTTTATGCTGTTCAAACTGATTTTGAATGTGATACTTTAATTCAGTAATTCCTTTTTTCTTATTGTTTTTGCAATAGTAAAGACAGCTGTAAATAAGAGCGGCTTCCTTTTTTGCACTTTCAGACAAGAGTTTATTTCTAGAACTTTTCGCCAAACCGTTTTTTTCTCTAATAGTGGGCATTCCTTCTATTTTAATAGTTGATTTCATTTGCTTAACTAAAGCTTTCACAATCTGTAATTGTTGCAAATCTTTTTGCCCAAAAAAAGCTATTGTTGGCTGTATGATATTAAAGAGTTTCTCCACTATAGTGGCCATTCCGATAAAATGCCCTGGTCGGAATTTACCCTCCATACTAGTTGTTAAAGAATTAAAATCAAATGTTTTTGCTGTTTCTTTATTTTCGTACAAATCCTCTATTGCGGGGATGTACACGACATTACAAGATAATTCTTCAAGCTTTTCTAAATCAGCATTTATTGTATTTGGGTAATTTACTAAATCACGTTCATTATTAAATTGAGTGGGATTTACAAAAATACTACAGATAGTAATGTCACACTTTTCTTTGCTTTCTTCAATAAGGCTTAAATGCCCCTGGTGCAAGGCTCCCATTGTAGGAATAAATCCAATCGTTTTCTCCTTTGCTATTTTGCTTAAATAAGCAACAAGCTCAGTTTTAGTAGTGAAATCTTGCATTTATTAATAAAAAATCGTATATTTATATATCGAACAAAATTAAAGGAAATGCATGATATATAGATTTTTTTTATATATTTTTGCAACTTAAAATTATATCAATGAGAAAGAAGAGAGTATTGTATGTTTCACAGGAGATAATCCCTTATACAGGGGAAACAACAATGGGAGAAGTAGCAAGTTCACTCCCACAAAAAACACAAGAAAACGGAAAAGATATTAGAATGTTTCTGCCAAAATTTGGCAGCATAAACGAAAGAAAACATCAATTGCATGAGGTAATTCGTCTTTCAGGAATGAATTTAATTATTGATGATTTTGATCATCAACTTATTATAAAAGTAGCTTCTATTCAAAAATTGAGATTGCAAGTTTATTTTATTGATAATGACGAGTACTTTCCAAGAAGACAAATGTTTCATGAGGAGGATGGTAGTTTCATGAAAAACAATGATGAACGAATGATCTTCTACTGTAAAGGAGTGATAGAAACAGTGCGTAAATTAGGCTGGAAGCCTGATGTTATTCATTGTCAAGGATGGTTTACTTCATTAGTGCCAATGTATATTAAAAAACTATATGCTGGAAATCCGCTTTTTGAAGATGTAAAAATTATTTATTCTGTTTTTGATAATTCATTTGATGGAGTATTGAGCAATACATTGCCTGAAAAATTATTATTTGAGAATTTAGAAGAATCTGATGTAGCTCCTTTGAAAGCATCAAATATTACAAACCTGCATAAATTTGCAATAGACCATTCAGATGCAGTAGTACAAGCAAGTGCTGATATGAATAAAGACGTCTTAGAATATATTAAATCGTCAAAAAAGCCGTTCATGGAATATCCTGGGACTGAAGATTATATTGATGCTTACCAAGATTTTTATGAGCAGTTTATTGAAGAAGAGGAAGAGGTGGCGCTAATAGAGAATTAACACATGAATAAAATCATATCATTAGGCCTGGTTGTTGGCTTAATTGCAGTATCCTGTACCGATCCAAATACAATTGGATTAGAAATACAGCCAACATCTGACAATATAATAATTAGTAGTGCAAGTTTTGAAGGGATTACTTCTAATACAGAATCGGAAGATTCTTTACGAACAGATGAGGCACTTAATTTAATTCTAGGGTCAATTGCTAGTGACCCTACTTTTACATCTAATTATGCTGGGGTTTACACTCAAATCCTTTTAACAGAAAATAATACAGATTTAGGAGGTAACCCAACTGTTGATTCTGTTATCATGTCTTATACTTATTCTGGTTTTTATGGGGATTTAGCAGGTTTTAATGATCTGTTGATGATGGATCTTGAGGGACCTATTTATAAAGACTCAACTTATTATTCAACTTTCAGAAACCACAATACTGAATTTCCCTATAATCATATTGAATCGGTTAGTTTGAATATAGAGTTAGCCGAAATCCCTGTATTGAAAATGAATTTGTACAATACATTAGGGCAAAGAATACTTGATTTAGGAAATGATATTTTGAAAGATAATGAAACTTTCTTAGAGAATTTTCATGGTTTTCAAATTGAAATGACTTCACAAAACACAATGTTATACTTAAACCCTAATGGTTCAAATTCATACCTAAAAATATATTATCATAATGATGAAGGTGGTACTGATACTTTGTCCTTGGACTTTGAACTAGGAGGTGATGCAGCAAGAATCAATTTATTTAACCCTAAACCACTATCTAATTTAAATCAAGAGATTGATAAAAGATATATTCAGTCAATGGCTGGTTATAAGGCTAAAATTGCCGTAAACAATATCGATTCTATCAAGAAGATGTTAGAGGGAAAAGCCATAAATAAAGTAACTATGACTTTTGATGCGGAAGCAGGTTCACAAAGTGAATATGCGGCTCATGATAAATTCTTTTTAGTGCGAGTTGATCAGGAAGGTAGCAATGTATTTTTAACAGATCTTACAATTGAAGGAGAAACACATTTTGGCGGCAGATTAGAAAATGATAAATACGAATTTAATATAACAAGGTATTTTTATCAGCTGCTTAATAACGCTTCATATACTAATGATTTATATCTTTTGCCAGCAGGAGCAGCTGTAAATGCCAACCGAACAATCTTAGATAAAGATATTAAATTAACTATTAACTATTCAGAACTATAAAATATGTGCGGAATTGTAGCGTATGTTGGAAATAGAAGGGCTTTCCCAATTTTAATTAAAGGTCTTCAGCGTTTAGAATATAGAGGTTATGATAGCGCTGGTGTTGGATTAATAAATAATAATAAAATAATAACTTATAAACAAGCCGGAAAGGTATCTGATCTCTTAGAACATGTTGGTGATAGAGATATATCTGGGTCTATTGGTATTGCTCATACAAGATGGGCTACACACGGGCCTCCTAATCAAATTAATTCTCATCCTCACTCATCATCTGACGGACGCTTTTCATTAATTCATAATGGAATTATTGAAAATTATGCGTCATTAAAGAAAGTTTTAGAAAATAAAGGACATCACTTTAAAAGTGATACTGATTCTGAGGTTTTAATGCACCTTATTGAAGATGTTTACAATAATTCATTAAATGGTGTTGAGGATAAAGAGGATAATAGATTGTTCAAGGCAATCAGAATTGCCCTAAATGAGATCATTGGAGCTTACGCAATTATTGTTATAGAAGAAGGTAATAAAGATGAGTTTTACGCAGCAAGAAAAGGCTCTCCTCTAGTAATTGGTGTTGGTAATAATGAGTACTTTGTTGCTTCAGATGCGTCGCCAATTATTGAATATACAAATAAGGTGATTTATTTAAAAGATGGTGAAGTTGCTAGCCTAAATAAAAATAAAGATGTAGTTATTAAAACTATAGATAATAAAAAACAAAGCCCTTATATTGAAGAACTTGAGCAATCTCTAGAGTCAATTGAAAAAGGGGGCTTTGATCACTTTATGCTAAAAGAAATTTTTGAACAGCCTAAAAGTATAGTAGATACTATGAGAGGAAGGATAAACCCTAAAACAAATGAGATAATATTAGGAGGTATAAAAGATCATGAGTCTAGAATACTTGCTGCAGATAGAATAATAATTATTGCTTGCGGAACTTCTTGGCATGCAGCTTTAATAGGAGAATATCTTATAGAGGATTTAGCAAGAATAAACGTTGAAGTTGAGTATGCTTCAGAATTTCGTTATAAAAATCCTATTTTAACAAATAATGACATTGTAATAGCTATTTCTCAATCAGGTGAAACTGCTGACACCTTGGCTGCTTTAGAAATAGCTAAAGAAAGCGGAGCTTTAACACTTGGAATTTGTAATGTTGCTGGATCATCTATAACTAGAGAAACATCTGGCGGAACCTACACACATGCTGGCCCGGAAATTGGAGTAGCTTCAACTAAAGCTTTTACAGCTCAAGTTACTGTTTTGACTCTATTTGCACTCCGTTTTTCCCAACTTAGAAAGACAGTGGAAAGAGAAAACTATAATTTTTTAATTAAAGAACTTACTGCTGTACCAGGAAAAATAGAGAAATTACTAGCACTTAACGACAATATTGAGAAAATTGCAAAAGTATTTAAAGATGCAAGTAACTTCCTTTATCTAGGAAGAGGTTTTAATTTTCCTGTTGCATTAGAAGGTGCGCTAAAGCTAAAAGAAATATCATATATACATGCAGAAGGATATCCAGCTGCAGAAATGAAACATGGTCCAATTGCACTTATTGATGATGAAATGCCAATTGTAGTAATCGCAACACGTAAAGAAAATTATGAGAAAATAGTAAGTAATATTCAGGAGGTAAAAGCAAGGGGAGGTAAATTAATTGCAATTGTTACAGAAGGTGACACTGAAGTTAAGGAAATTGCCGATTACTGCATTGAGATTCCAAAATGTTTTAGAGAAATAGCACCATTACTTACCATTATCCCTCTCCAATTATTATCATACCATATTGCATTAATGAGAGGTTGTAATGTAGATCAGCCAAGAAATTTAGCCAAATCAGTTACGGTAGAGTAAGTAAAGGATTCTAGGTTGATCCTTTAAAATTCTTATTTAAACACAAAAAATTTGTTGTGGTGAAATGCTCATAAATTTCTTTATATTTCTTTATTTCAATTAAGCCCAAAGGACTTATTCTGAAAATTTTAAAATTATGTTCATTAAAAAAATACCAAAAATCTTGAAAAAAAGATCTAGTATCTATATTGCAGCCACCAAATTCAAATTGAATTAATTTTATTTTGGAAATTCCACTTCCAATTCCATTCAAAACATCCATTTCATGTCCTTCAACATCAATTTTAAATAAATCTATAAATTCCGCATTGATATTTTTAGTCCAGTAATCTTTAAATTGAATTAATTTAATATTTTCCTCAATCTTAAAATCTATTCTAAAATGATCTAATTTTCTTTTAGTTAAACTTCCTAATCTTGATCCACTTTCATTAGAAAACAGGATAGATTCAGAAGTTTTATTAGATAGCCCAACACCATTTATCTTTATTTTATTGTTGTTGCTAAATCTTTTTTGTAGAATAGTTACATTCTTTGAGGATGGTTCAAAAATATGAATTTCAGGGTCATTAAAGCTCTTGATAATTTCGTTTGAATAATTACCTATGTTACCTCCACAATCAATAAATATAGAACCATTCTTAATTATTGACTTAACACATTTAACTTCACTACTCACCGTGCCAAATCCCCATCCTACACCTATCAGCCTAAGCAGAATTTGTATTATTTTTTCAATAATGTTATTCATGACTCTAATTTCTTAAAATGAATTTATTGCTTTTTGAACAAACTCATCTTCTTGGCTCAAAATACTGTAATACACATCATTGCCCCATAGGTTGCGGGCAATACTGGCTTTGATTAAGTTTTTAAAGTAATGCAATTCAACATTACCTAATTTCATTTTGAAATCGGCATCTTTTTGCTGTACAAATGCCGTATACTTTAGGTAAATACTCTCCATATCTACCTGCTTATGATTGCTGATGTTTTTCTTTTTCAAACTTTCGCTTTGCTTTAAGCAGAACTCACTTAACCAACCTTTACTTATCATTATATTGATTTTCAAATAACTAAGGGCAGTATCTCTTTTGATTATTATATCAGGGGTAATTCCTCCACCTCCATATACGGTTCTCCCTTTTTTTGTAGTGAATTTCAGGCTGTCAGGGAATTCAGTTGCTTCTTTTCTGGTGTATTGTTCTGAGTAATAATCTTGCTCATTTTCTCCATAACCTTTTTGTATACATCTTCCTGATGGAGTATAATACCTTTGGGTAGTTAAGCGAATTACCGAACCATCATTCAGGGGGATTTGTTCTTGTACAAGTCCTTTTCCGAATGAGCGCCTACCGATTATTAACCCTCTATCATTGTCTTGTAGGGCACCTGTTACAATCTCAGATGCTGATGCCGAGCCTTCATTAATTAAGGTAATTACTTTAATATTTTCAAGCTTTCCCTTTGAGGTAGCAAAAGTTTCTTCTTTACTTCTGTTGCGTCCTTCTGTGAATACTATTAGTTCTCCTTCTTTTAAGAATTCATCACACATTTGATTGGCTATGTGTAGGTATCCTCCTGGGTTTCCTCTTAGGTCAAGAATCAGTTTTTGCATTCCTTCTTCTTGCAGGGAATTTACTTTTTCCATCATTTCGGTATAGGTGGTAGCGGAAAATCGGTTTACTTTTATGTAGCCGATATGGTCTTCTAGCATGATTCCGGCATCTACACTATATAAAGGGATGTCATCACGAATAATTGCAAAGGGCATAAGTTCGTGTTGTCCTCTTCTTTTTATTGTAATATTTACGGTACTTCCTTTTTCCCCTCTGAGGAGTTTTATTACACCTTCATTTTTTATGCCTGTGCTAGCAACATCTTCTTTTTCTACTGCTACTATTCTATCGCCACTTTGTATGCCCAGTTTCTCTGAAGGACCTCCTGAAATAGCTGAAATCACTACTATACTATCATCAATAATATTGAATTGCACCCCAATTCCACTAAAGCTGCCTTGCATATCTTCTTCTACTGCTTGGTATTTTTTTACAGGTATATAAGCCGAATGTGGATCTAGTTCATTCAGGATGGCATTGATAGTTTTATCTTCAAAATCGGCAATATTTAAGGGGTCAACATAATGGTTTTGGATAAGATAAAGTATGCCATTGATTTTGGTGTTTGCTGAGTTGCTATTAGTGGTGTTGCTATTGTTTATATTCCCTATTAATATCCCTGCAATGATAAGAAGGGCGTAGACAAGGGGTTGCAATTTTTTGTTTTGCATTATAAATTAGTTTTGTCAAATTCAACCACTTCTACTCCTGCCTCATTTAAAAAATCTATCCCGGAAGTGTCCTTGTATTTATTAATGTATACTAAGCGTTTTATGCCTGCTTGATGAACCAGTTTGCTACACTCTTTACAGGGGGATAAGGTTAGATATAGGGTTGCACCACTACAATCGTGCGTGGAGCTTGCTGTTTTTAGTATGGCATTGGCCTCAGCATGCAATACATACCAATGTGTTTTTTCGTTTTCATCTTCACAGCAATTTTCAAATCCTGATGGAGT
>DUAO01000017.1:0-2762 GCA_012960805.1 Flavobacteriales bacterium
TCTCCAGAAATATCAATTCCTGTAGCGTTATCATCCTGAGCTTCATCAGTCATGTATAATACATTTACATTCCATCCTGAAAATTCACCAGCAGCATTTACCCACATGTTACCTGCATCTTCTTCGTCAACACCACCACTATTCTGTGAATGGTAACCTACAGTAATGTCAGCCATATCAAGATTTAAACCGAATGACATACCATCCCAAGTAGTTCTTGAAGCGCCCCAATCGTTTCCAGACATTAAAGCCCCTGAACCATTGTTGATTGCTTGACGACCTGCAGTTAAACTAGCAAACCCCATCAAGTCAGTTGAAGCATAAGCCTCATAAATACCCATTGAAGCAGCATCTCCTCCTAATGTATAGTTTACATCAGAAGAAATGTGAATACCCCAATCAGAACCTCCCCAAGTAGCACCTAAAGTAGCTCTTTGTTGACCATCCATTTTGTCATTATCTCCACTCATGTCAATTCTAGTTCTAGAATCCACGTTCCAATCTTGAGCAAAAGATACTGTTGTCATTAATCCCATTGCTAAGACTAATATGTTACGTAAATTTTTTTTCATTTTTTTGTTTTTTGATTAATACAGTGGCAAAGATAAACCTCTTTAACAATTAACACCTAAAAAAACTGCATCTTTTTAACAATTAAATGTTTGTATTAGCCTTTAAATACTAAAAATCAATAGGTTAACTTGTTTAATAATTTATTTAAAAAATGCATTAAAAGGTTTTAATTGTTGCTAAAACAGGCGAAAAACAAGGTTTTAAGTGTGCTATTTCTTATAAGTAAGCCATTTCCAGAGCTCCTTATAGCTGGCTTTTTTGCCATACATCAATATCCCTGTACGGTATATTTTACCAGCCAACCATGTAGTAAGTATAAAGGAGAAGATTAATATCCCTACCGAAAGGGCTAATTCCCAATTAGCAACTCCAAAAGGTAGGCGCACCATCATAATTACAGGAGAGGTAAAAGGGATGATGCTCATCCAGAAAGCAAGCGGCCCATCAGGGTTTTCCATTATAGGTTGTATTAATATAAAGGAAAGAAGTAAGGGAATGGTAATAGGGAGTACAAACTGTTGGGTGTCGGCTTCTGCATCAACAGCAGAACCTACAGCGGCGAATAAAGCACTGTACATAAGGTAGCCTGCCAAAAAGTAAAAGATAAAGGATATAAATATCTGTAATAGGTTAATCCCCTCTGTGAGGTTGATAATTTCACTAAGAAAAATAGATTGTTGTTCTGGGTTCAATTCAGTAGTCATACTGCTTACATCCATAAATAAAAGTTCAGCAATAGTAGCAATTACAAAGGTAAGTAGTATCCAAAGTACAAATTGAGTAAACCCAACTAAAGCCACTCCTAGTATTTTTCCCATCATCAATTGAAAAGGTTTTACTGAGGAGATAATCACCTCAACAATACGACTTGTCTTTTCTTCAATAACCCCACGCATTACCATAGTACCGTACATAAAAATAAACATATAGATAAGAATCCCGCAAATAAATCCTATTCCCATACTGGCTTCTGCCTTTGAGTTGCTTGTGTTTCCGTCTTCTGAAATTATTTTAGTGACAATTTTCACTGTACTTTCAGCTTCTGCTAGTATTATAAGATCAATTCCTGCATCTCTTAGTTTTTGATGTTCAATGATTTTCTCTAATTGACTCTTAACACTATTACTAACAGATAAGCTAATTTGCTGATTGGAATAAAGAGTGAAATTTTCTTGTTCAATATGTAGAAGTGCATAATAGCTACTTTCTTCAAAATTTGTTTTTAGCAATGAAGCTTCATGATTCGGAATTTTGCTAAAATGTAAAAATTCAGTATCCTCAAGCTGATTGGAGAATTCAAAGCCATCTTCCTCAATAGCAATAGCTCTTATTTCTTGACTTTCATTGGCTAAGTAGACGGGGAGTATTATAAGTGCAGCCATGAGTAAAGGCCCAACAATTGTCATTACAATAAATGATTTTTTGCGCACCCTAACTAGGTATTCTCTTTTTATGATAAGCCAAATTTTACGCATTGTTTACTGCTTTTATAAAGATTTCTTCCATGGATGGAGTTTCTTTTTTGAAAGAGATAATTTCGACATCTTTAATAATACTTTGTAATATATCTTTCTGTGTTTTTCCTTCTTTTAATAGGATTTGGAAAGTGTTTTCCTTTTTATTGATTATTGTAAAACAATCGTTTTCCATTAATCCCTTATTAGCTGTAATTACTTCATAGGTATTATTGGTGAATTGTTTTTTTATTTTTTCAATCGGTCCTTCCAAAATAGTTTCTGCTTTATTGATAAGCGCAATATGATCGCAAATCTCTTCAACAGATTCCATTCTATGGGTAGAGAAGATAATAGTTGTTCCTTTTTTACTGAGTTCTAGAATTTCCTGGCGAATAATAGCTGCATTAATAGGATCAAATCCACTGAAAGGTTCGTCAAAAATAAGCAGTTTTGGTTCATGAATTACGGTTACTACAAACTGAATTTTTTGAGCCATTCCTTTGCTGAGTTCTTCCACTGTTTTATTCCACCATGCTAGCATTTCTAGCTTTTGGAACCAAAATTTCAATTTCTCCAAGGCCTCAGCATAAGACATTCCTTTTAGTTGGGCCAAATAAAGCGCCTGTTCGCCAACCTTCATCTTATTGTATAAACCCCTTTCTTCTGGTAAGTATCCAATTTCTGCGATATGATGTTTTGTTAAAGGTAATCCATCAAAAAGTAAGCTTCCAC
>DUAO01000017.1:2772-37139 GCA_012960805.1 Flavobacteriales bacterium
GCTATCAGGCGCAGTAATTTGGTTAATTATGCGCATTAAAGTGGTTTTTCCCGCACCATTAGGCCCTAGTAACCCATAAATACTTCCTTTGGGGATTGAAATATTTACTTTGTTCAAAGCCAGATAGTCTCCATATTGCTTTACAACATCTTTTACTATTAGGAGATTTTCTTGCATAATTTAGCCAAACATTTCTTTTACTCTGTCAAAAAAGGATTTGTCTTTGTAAGTAGGATTTGGGGTAAAAGAATCAGATTTTTTACTTTCTTCAAAAAATTTCTTCTCTTCTTTGGATAAACCTTGAGGCGTCCAGACATTTACATGTATAAGTAGGTCGCCAACACCATAACTATTTACAGAAGGAAGCCCTTTTCCTTTTAGGCGCAAAATTTTCCCTGATTGCATTCCTTCTTCAAGTTTTATTTTCACTTTTCCGCTTACTGTAGGAATTTCGGTAGTTGTACCTAAAGCAGCATCAGCAAAACTGATGTAATGATCAAAGTGTAAATTCTGCCCATCTCTTATTAGGTGTTCGTGTTCTTCTACCTGTATAAGTACAATTAAGTCTCCATTGATGCCTTCCAAAGGAGCAGCATTTCCTTTTCCACTAACTTTAAGTTGCATATCATTTTCTACTCCAGCAGGGATAGTGATTTTTACGGTTTCAGTTTCTTTTAGCATACCATTAGCATCTGTACCTTGTGGGCGTTTGTCAATGTTTTTTCCGTTTCCGTTACAATGTGGACAAGGGCTTGCAGTCTGCATTTGCCCTAATATAGTATTGCTTATTCGTGTAATTTGTCCGCTACCATGACAAGTATTACAAGTGGTGTAAGTTACTCCTTCTGCATTTACTAATCTGCTTACTTTTATTTTTTTATCCACCCCTTCTGCGACTTCTTTTAGGCTTAAGGACAAGCGAATCCTTAGGTCACTTCCTTTTACTACTCTTCTTCCTCTGCTTCTACCACCACCAAATCCACCACCGCCAAAGATGTCGCCAAACTGACTGAAAATATCATCCATATTCATCCCTCCTCCAAAACCTCCTCCAGCAGCACCTCCAATTCCGGCATGTCCAAATTGGTCATACTTTTGTTTCTTTTCAGCAGAACTTAATACATCATAAGCCTCAGCAGCCTCTTTAAATTTTTCTTCAGCTGCTTTGTTTTCAGGGTTTTTATCTGGGTGATATTTAACAGCTAGCTTTCTGTAGGCCTTTTTTATTTCTTTGGTATCAGCACTTTTGCTAACTCCTAATGTTTCGTAATAATCTCTTTTCGACATATCTTAAAATTAATTTCCCACTACAACTTTTGCATAACGCAATACCTTATCTGCTAATAAATATCCTTTTTCAATGACATCAATTACCTTCCCTTTTTCTTTTTTAGAAGGAGCGGGTATATTTGTAATGGCTTCATGAAAATCAGTATCTAGTTTTTTACCTATAGCATCTTCCATTTCACTCAACCCCTTCTTTTCTAGTTCTGCTTTTAGTTGTTTGTAGATTAGTACAGGCCCATCTTTATTTGTATAGTTATTAGTTTTTATTGAACGTTCAAAATTATCCAAAATTGGCAGTAAGGAAGTCATTATGTCCTTATTAGCTGTACTGTATAGTTCTATTCGTTCTTTGGAAGTTCTTTTACGAAAGTTATCAAATTCAGCAAAAATGCGTAAATTTTTGTCTTTTTCTAGTGCTAATAATTCCTCAGTTGTAGGAGGTATTTTCAACTCCTCTTCCTTTTCTGTATCTGGTGTGGCAGTCATTTCTTCAGAGTTTATATCTTCAGAATCTATTTCTTTTTCAGCAATTTCTTGCTCATTATGTTTCTTCTTGTTCATTATGTATTTATTTTACACTAGCATACTAGTGCAAATATTTTGCCAAAGGGATAATAAAGACAATTTGGCAGTTTATTTTTTTTGAGATTTAAGAAATCTATTAAGCAAAGCGCCTTTTAGATTACGAGCAATAATAATACCATTTCCATTAATCAGTACATTGCTAGGTATTGATCGAATTCCGTATTTGTTGGATCCTTTCGATTGCCAACCTCCTAAGTCAGAAACATGGTATTCCCAAAAAAGCTCATCTTGATTAATGGCTTTTACCCATGCTTTATTGGTTTTATCAAGTGATAAACTAAAAATCTCAAACCCTTTTCCGTTTTTGAAATTTACCTTTTCGTATTTTCGGTAGGCATTTACCAAATTAGGATTTTCTATTCTGCATGGTCCGCACCAAGAAGCCCAAAAATCGATTAATACTAATTTTCCTTTAAGGCTTGATAGTTTGAGCTGCTTTCCTGTAGGATTATTGTAGGCTAATTCAGGAGCAATATCTCCTATTTTTAATCCTATTTCTTGTGCTGTAGTTAATGTAGCAATTGAACAATATATCAATGTAGCAATTAAAATCTTTTTCATGGTCTGGATTGTTTATTTGTTAAGGTGTTTGATTGGAGATATTGTCTAAAATATAAATACCAATAGTTATCTAGTCAATTCTAGTAATTTGTGCGCCAATGGCATTTAATCTTGTGTCAATATTTTGGTATCCCCTGTCAATCTGTTCGATATTATGAATAATACTTTCGCCATCAGCAGCAAGTGCGGCTAATAAAAGAGAAACTCCTGCACGAATATCAGGGGAAGTCATAGTAGTAGGCTTGAACTTAAATTGATGATTTAATCCAATTACAGTTGCTCTGTGCGGGTCACATAAAATAATTTGTGCTCCCATATCAATGAGTTTATCTACAAAGAAAAGGCGAGATTCAAACATCTTTTGATGAATAAGCACACTTCCTTTTGCTTGTGAAGCAACTACTAAAATAATACTCAATAAATCAGGAGTGAAACCAGGCCATGGCGCATCAGAAATGGTTAAGATAGAGCCATCAATAAAAGATTGTATTTTGTAACTCTCTTGAGATGGAATATAAATATCATCTCCTTGTCGTTCCATTTTAATTCCTAATTTGGCAAAAACAGAAGGAATCAGCCCTAAATTTTCATAGCTTACATTTTTAATTGTAATCTCTGATTTGGTAATGGCTGCAAGCCCAATAAAGGACCCAATCTCAATCATGTCAGGTAATATCCTGTGAGTACATCCATTTAAAGATTCAACTCCTTCAATGTGCAAAAGATTAGAGCCAACACCAGTAATTTTAGCTCCCATAGAATTTAACATCTTACACAGTTGTTGTAAGTAAGGTTCGCAAGCAGCATTGTAAATGCTCGTTTTTCCTTTTGCCATCACGGCTGTCATTATAATATTAGCTGTTCCTGTTACTGAGGCCTCTTCTAGGTGCATATCTACTCCTTTTAACTGCTTAGCAGTAACTTTATAAAATTCCTCCTTGCTATCATACACAAACTTTGCGCCTAATTTTTCAAAACCGATAAAATGAGTATCTAATCTTCTCCTTCCTATTTTGTCCCCCCCTGGTTTTGGAATATATCCTTTTTTGTAACGTGCAAGTAAAGGACCTACAATCATGATTGAACCTCTAATACGGCTACTTTTTACTTTATAATCATCAGAAGATAAGTAGTTAACATCAACATTTTCAGCTTTAAAGCTGTAGGTACTTTCGTTAACCTGATTTGTACTGACATTTAAATCTCTTAAAAGGTCAATTAAGATATTTACATCACGAATGTTTGGTACATTTTCCACGATTACTTCCTCTGGCGTAAGTAATACAGCAGAAAGTACCTGTAGAGCTTCATTTTTTGCTCCTTGCGGGTATAAATCTCCTTTTAATTTGAATCCTCCCTTTACCTTAAATGTAGCCATTTAGCTTTTCTTTTTATAATTTTTCTTTTTTTGTGCTTTATTCTTCACCTTTCCAGTATTTTGCCTGACGGATGCAGAACGAATAAATTCAAAATCATCTGCTAAGATAAGTTGGTTATCGGACATTTGCTTAAGGTGTAAGCGTATCATATTATTATCCACCGAACTTACATTAAAAAGGATGTATGATTTTTTCATCTGATTAGCAATCATACCTGTCATGATTTCTTTTTTATCCGCATCCATCTTTATTGCAGTTGAAATCATGGTCTCAATGGTATTTCCATAATAAGAGAAACGGATTTTATTACCAGGGTAAGTCATCTTTTCAGGACGCTCTTCTAGTTTGGCTATCTCCGGTTTTGTATAAGGAGATTTAATATCCAATTTAAAATCTGACATAATATGTAAATGATCCCATAATTTATGAGTAAATTCTTTTACATCCCTCAAATGCGGATTCATTTGTCCCATAAATGCAATAATTGCATCTACACATTTTTGTTGTTCTACTTTATTGCTAAGAGTAGTGGCATGGTTAATCATCTTTTGTACATGTCTTCCGTATTCAGGAATTATAAGTTGTTCGCGCTCAGTATTGTATTCCATTAAAATTTTTAGTTGCAAAAGTAGTAAAATAGTAACAATATTTTATTAAAATAAGATATTTATAGCTTAAACGAAATGTTAAAAACCTAAAGTAAGACCTAATAAATAATAACGAGTAGCTTGCGGGTAGTATCCTGCCATATTATATCCTCTTTCGCTATCTGGATTTATATAATGATCACTTCCACTTGGATCCCAGCTATCAGAGATAAAACGATACACCCAAGCATTATTTACATATTCATTGTTAAATAAGTTATTTATTTGCAAAGTTAGTTTTGATGTTTTGAAAATTTTACTATCCCATTCATACGAAATTCGTAAATTATTAACCAAGTAATCTTCTAACATTCTATTTTCTGATGAAGTGTTATCGATAAATTGTTTGCCAACATATTTACTAATAAAGTTAATGCTTATATTGTTTCCTAATTTGTAATTGAATTGTGAAGCCCAGATTACATTAGGCGAAAATGCTAAATCTGTATTTTCATGCGAAACTTCCTCAGCCCCACCAGCATCCCAATTGTCAATATGCTCAATAAAAGCAGTGACAATTTTGTTTTCACTCAAAGTCATGTTTGCAGTCCAAGTAAGTTTTTCCGTTAACTTGTAAGCTCCCTCAATTTCAATTCCTTTTCGGAACGATTCAGCAACATTTACATGCGTTCTTTCTCCTACATCATTCAATTTTCCTGTCATTACCAGCTGGTTTTCGTAATTCATGAAATATAGATTAGCTCCAAATATCATTTTATTTCCAGTTTGTTTGTATCCAATCTCTGTATCATAAAGTGTTTCGTGTGTTGGGCGAGATTCAGGAGTGCTTTCTGTGTAATCACTTCTGCTGGGTTCTTTATTAGCCACACCAAAAGATGCATATAAAGACTGATTATCATTCAAAGTATGATGGAATCCAAATTTAGGATTGAAGAATTCAAGATTTATTTCCTGTTCAGCTGTATTTCCTTCATAATCTAGCCCTTCAAAAATATAATCAATTCTTCTTCTTTGTAAATCAACATAAATATTAGTTGCATCACTATAAGCATAGTTAGCTTTGGCATAAAAATTATAATCTAATTTTTCTGCTTTGTTCCAGTAATACTGGTGATTGAAAGCTGCATTGCTTGCATATTCTGCCCAAATAACATTTCCGTAATGCTGACCAGAATAACGACTGAATGCCCCTCCAATCGTTAAATCAATGTCACTCATTTTGTGATTTAAGGAATAGGTAAGGCCACCAAAATCATTATTTAGCCATTTTCTTCTGATTAAATCAGTCGAGCTAATTGTATCATTAGTTAAGAAAATATTGTCAATACCATAATCTGCTAAATCTTCTCCTAATTTTTCTTGCTCGTAATAGCCTTCACCATGCGTGTAGTGCCAAGCAATATTGTAATTTGTTTGCTCACTAATTTGTTTACTATAATGCAATTGATAATGAGTTTGTTTGTAATTGTCAACCTCATTTTCATAAGTGTAAGAGTTGAAAGTTCGATTAGTATCTAGGTAATTTAAAGGAACGCCATTCCATGCTTGGTAAGTGCGTTCGTGTCCTGAAAATACAATTCCTTTTAATACCGAATTAGCCCCAAAATAAGCTCCTTGCAAGTACAAAGATTTTAGATTAGATGTAGCTCTATCTATATAGCCATCAGATGATATTTTTGACAAACGACCATCAAATGCAAACTTATTATTTAATAAGCCAGTACCAAATTCGATATTGTTTTTTAGAGTTGAAAAACTACCAACAGAATTATTTGTTATCGCGTATGCTTTTTTGTTTAATCCGTCTGTTTTTAAATTTACAGATGCTCCAAATGCAGCAGCTCCATTAGTTGATGTTCCTACTCCTCTTTGAATTTGAATATTTTCAACAGAGGATGAGAAATCAGGCATATTTACCCACCAAACGCCTTGACTTTCCGAATCGTTCAATGGAATTCCGTTTACCGTTACATTGATTCTTGTTGGATCAGCTCCTCTTATGCGAAACCCCGTATAGCCTACTCCAGCTCCAGCATCAGAAGTAGTAACTACTGAAGGGGTGAGTGAAATTAAGTAAGGAAAATCTTGCCCAAGATTTCCTTTTTCAATTTCTGATTTACTTATATTAGTAAAGGTCATTGGCGTTTTTTCATTTGCCCTTAGTGCGTTTACATTTACCTCATCCAATACTTTTCGTATTGAAATACTGTCGCTAGGCTGTTGAGTAAAACCAATAAATGGAATTGCAAGCAAAACAGCCATGCAGTTCTTTTTGTTAAACATTTTTTAATTTTTTAGTTAACATTATCAGATAAGATGGGGTTTTTTATCTGTTTTATTTAATGCTACTCATTTTCCTATTGTGAATTACCACATCAGGTTCAATGGGTGTGATCTCAGCCTTACGGCACCCCTTTTAAGATTTAACAAAAATATAAATAGATTTTAGATAAGGGATAGTTAGAGGAGATATTTTTGAGATGGAATTCTCTGTTCTATTTTCTCCCTCTATTATAAAATAATCATGTCCTAAATTAGTTAATTCCTCTTTGTAGAGTCCAAAAAGTTCCTCTCTATTGTTTGGATTTTCTCTTTGCGGATCTGCCTGCCAAGGAATATCAGCTTTACACAAAAGATAAAAGCGCTTTTCTGTTTTTTGTCTTTCAATTTGCTCTAATATCCAATTATTGCAAGATCCGTATTTGTATTCACTCCAAATTTTTAAGGTGATTAAGTCCGTATCTAATAATTGTATTCCATTCTCAGCTTGTAATTGTCCTTTTGCAATTTTTAAAAGGTCATCCTGATTATAATCTCTGTTTAACGCATCAAGATATTCCCTCGCATATTCCTTAGAAAAAGGAAGATTAAAATGCTTAGATAACGCTTTGCAAAGAGTTGTTTTTCCACTGCTTTCCGACCCTGTTATAATTATTTTATGCATCTATTTTCATTTTCTTCATCCAAGAAAAATATCCGAAAATTGCAATAATAGTATAGACCATAAATAGTAAAGATGTAAGATGTAAGTCTCTGCTAAAATAAAGGTAAACTGAAACTGCATCAATCACAATCCAATAGAGCCAATTTCCTAATATTTTTTTAGCAACCATATATGTTGCAAATAGGCTAAATACCGTAGTAAAGGAATCCACAATGGGCATTTTAGCATTGGTGTAAGTAGCAAAATAGAAGCCCATTAAAAAAGTTAAAATGGCTCCTATTACTAAAATGAAAAGGTGTTTGCCAATACTCCACTCGCTAATTTGTAAAGATTGCTCTTTCTTGGTCCAATGATAATAGCCGTAAAAAGCCATCAATAAATAGAATACTTGTAAGCTAGTTTCTGGGTATAGTTGAGCAAAAAAACAAATATAAATATAAAGTGATACGCTAATTGCACCAGCTCCCCAACACCAAATATTTTCTTTGGCAGCTAGTATTACATAAAGGATGGAGAAAAATACCGCAATACTTTCAATAATGCTCCAATTAAAAGTAGTATGGCTAAAAAATTGAATTATTTCATTCATAAGTCGAGTCAAAAATACGAATTTGTATAAGTTTGCACGGAAATTAGATAAAAGATAAGAAAATGAAAAAACTAATCATAGTTACATTAATACATTGCTTTGTTGTACCCTTAACTTTTGCGCAAGAAAAAGCTTTTCAAATTTATAGTAAGAACGGAAATAAGATTTCTTATAAAACCATGGTTTTTAAAACAGCAAAGGCTGATGTAGTGCTTTTTGGTGAAAATCATAACGACCCGATTTCGCACTGGTTGCAGTTAGAGTTAACGAAAAGTATGTATGAAAAATATGCAGAAGATTTGATGCTTGGAGCTGAAATGTTAGAATCAGATAATCAGGCTGTGTTAGATGAATATTTGCTAGGATTTATTCGTGAGCAAGATTTTGAAAAAGAAGCAAAAATATGGCCAAATCATAAAACAGACTACAGACCACTTTTAAAATTTGCTAAGGATAATAATTTGCATTTTGTGGCAACAAACATCCCAAGGCGTTTTGCGAATATAGTATATCGTTTTGGAGTAGATACATTAAAGTATTTGCCAGAAGCATCAAAGCAATTTATTGCTCCATTGCCTATGATGTACGACACTTCTTTACATTGTTACAAAGAGATTTCTAAAATGGCAGAAGGGCATGGAGGTGAGAATTTGCCAAAATCACAAGCAATAAAGGATGCTACCATGGCGTATTTTATAAATACGAACATGAAAGAGAATACAAAGTTTTTACATTATCACGGTTCTTATCACTCAAAATATCATGAGTCGATAATGTGGTATTTATTACAATTAAATCCTGATTTAAATATTACAACAATTGAAGTGACAGAACAAATAGATATATCAGAATTTGATGAAAAATTAATAGGTAATGCTGACTTTTTTATAGTTGTAGATGAAGATATGTGTAAGACACACTAGTAATTATGTATTGCATTAGCAATTTCTGCAATCAGATTTTCATCTTTCTCAATAGCATTTCCAACTACAATAATGTCGGTTCCAGCTTTGCAATTAGCAATGGCTTTTTCTCCACTGCTAATCCCACCTCCAACAATTAAAGGGACATCAACTGATTTACTCACTGCTCTTATCATTATTTCAGAGATTGGGTTTTTAGCTCCACTTCCCCCATCCATAAAGATAAGTTTTAGTCCTAGCATTTCCCCAGCCATTGCCGTGCAAGCCGCTACTGAATTTTTATCAGCAGGGATAGGAATAGTGTTACTCATATAAGATGCAGTCGTTGGTTTCCCGCTATCAATTAACATGTAGCCAGTAGGCAATACCTCCAATAAGGATTGTTTTAAAATAGGAGCGGTAATTACTTGCTTTCCGATTAACATATCTGCATTTCTGCCAGAAATTAAAGATAGGAAAAGTATTCCATCTGCTTTGTTGTTTACCTGCATTGCGTTTCCAGGAAATAATACAACAGGAATATCGCAATTAGATTTTATGGTACGGATACAAGAGTCTAAACTATCATTGGCAAGTAAAGAGCCTCCCACAAAAAAGAAATCAGTTTTTGCTGATTTTGCTTTTTCAATAGTACCGATTAACGTTTTGGTATCTTGTTTATCCGGGTCAACTAAAAGAGCAAAAAGTTTATTTCCAGCTTTTTTGCTTTCAGTTATGTGATTGTAAATATTCATAATGTCATTTCTATTTGCAAACATACACTAAATAGTGATTATGTATTTTCTGATAATTCAAGATTAATTGAGTATTTCTGAATTCAGCCGTAATCTCCCCTCTTTCCATGCTTTCAAACGGATGAAGTTTTATGTCAGCAATAAAATCTACTTTCCCTTTTTGGTGCCATTTGAAAACAGCTTCCTTGCAGCACCAAATTAATGTTGCCTTTTCAGCAGTTAAGGCTTTCAGGTTATTTGTTGAAACAAATTTTGAAGAAACTCTGAGGGCTTTCCCTGAGATTTCTTCAATATCTAACCCGACCTGTTGTTGGCTTATAATGATAGCGACTAATCCTTTGGAGTGAGAAATTGAAATAAAGCTGCCATTATTTAATTCAGGAGCGCCAAATGGATTGTAAGAAATCGAACAGTTTGGATTAATTTCATTTAGCAATAAACGGCTTGCTAGCCATTCTTTCTTTCGTTTTTCAGTATTAAAATCAGCAGTACTTATTACATTAACTAATTGCAGTAATTCCTCTAGGGTTTCTGTAATTTTCCAAATAGCAATAGTGCAATTTTGTGCAGTTGTGTTTCTGATGATACCCATATCTTAGATAATTAGAGGCTAAAATAATAATATTGATTACTTTTGCAGTCCTTAAAAATTAAAATTAAAAATGGAAACGGAAACTATGAATTACAAAGTAAAAGATATCTCCTTAGCAGAATGGGGTAGAAAAGAAATGACTTTGGCAGAGGCGGAAATGCCAGGGTTAATGTCAATAAGAGAAGAATTTGGTGATAGCAAACCGTTGGCAGGAGCAAGAATTGCAGGTTGTTTACATATGACTATTCAGACAGCTGTACTAATTGAAACTTTAGTGCATTTAGGGGCTGAGGTAACTTGGTCGTCTTGCAATATATTTTCTACTCAGGATCAAGCGGCAGCTGCAATTGCAGAAACAGGAGTGCCTGTTTTTGCTTGGAAAGGACTTTCTGAAGAGGAATTTGATTGGTGTATTTTGCAAACTCTTACTGCTTTTAAGGGAGGTAAATCTTTAAATATGATTTTGGATGATGGGGGTGATTTAACCAATATGGTCTTTGATAGATTTCCAGAAATGGTTGCGGATATCAAAGGGCTTTCTGAAGAAACAACTACTGGAGTACACAGGCTATATGAAAGAATGGAGAAAGGAACACTTTTAATGCCCGCTATTAATATTAACGATTCGGTTACAAAATCAAAATTTGATAATAAATACGGTTGTAAAGAATCTTTAGTTGATGCAATAAGAAGAGCTACTGATGTTATGATGGCAGGAAAAGTTGCTGTGGTTGCTGGTTATGGTGATGTAGGGAAAGGTTCTGCAGCCTCACTTAGAGGCGCTGGCGCTAGAGTTACTATTACAGAAATTGACCCAATTTGTGCTTTGCAAGCAGCTATGGATGGCTTTGCAGTTAAAAGAATGGATGATGCCTGTAAAAATGCAGATATCATTGTAACGACAACAGGAAATAAAGACATTATTCAAGCGCGTCATTTTGAGAGCATGAAAGATAAAACAATTGTTTGTAATATTGGTCATTTTGATAATGAAATTGATGTTGCTTGGCTTAATGATAATTGGGGCCACACTAAAAATACAGTAAAGCCTCAGGTTGATATGTACACGATTGACGGTAAAGATATTATTTTATTGGCTGAAGGAAGATTGGTAAATTTAGGTTGTGCAACTGGGCACCCTTCTTTTGTGATGTCGAATTCTTTTACCAACCAAGTATTGGCACAATTAGAATTGTGGAACAATACTGATAAGTATAAAAATGAAGTGTATATGTTGCCTAAGCATTTAGATGAAAAAGTAGCAAGATTACACTTAGCTAAAATTGGTGTAGAATTAGAAACTTTACGCCCAGACCAAGCTGAATATATTGGAGTTAAAGTTGATGGCCCTTACAAGCCAGAATACTATAGATACTAAAAAATAGTGGATAGTTTTAATTAGTAAAAGAAAGTCCGATAAATCGGGCTTTTTTAATTGAAAATTCTCATCTGACCTCCACTCAATGTCCAATAGTATTCTTTTAAAGGTAAAAGCGCAGGACTATTTGCAACTGCACCATCTTGTCCCAGTAGAAACGCAGAAGTGCAACATCCACAATAAGCAATTCCTGCATTTACGGAATCAATTACTGAGCAGGTTAGGGAAGGCTCGTAACTACAATTTCTGTCATATGCTTTATAGTCGTCTCCTACACCATGATAGATTATGATTCCCTCAACTCCCCCTTCAATAAAAATAGAGTTTCCTGAAACTTGCAAATCGCTATATTCTGGCAAACTCAAATCTATGAGAATATTCACATAAACCTCTGCAATGTAATTCTCTTTTGAAGTACAACTTGCAATTAATAGACTAATAATAATGATATAAAGGATTGATTTCATGATTGCAATTTTACAAAAAAGAAATGGTTTTATGATTCCTTAAGATATGAAAATATTTATATCTTTACGACCTTTAAAATCAGAATTTATATTTAAACGAAACATTATATCATGTTGAGAAAAATTTATTTAATAGTGATCTTAGCACTTACATCATCACTTACTATGGCACAAACAGGAACCTTGAAAGGAGTGATATCAGACGTAATGAGCGGAGAACCCATCCCATTTGCAAATATTATTATTGAAAAAAATGGAAATCAATCAGCAGGAACAACTACTGATTTTGATGGAAACTATACCATTAAACCAGTTGAACCGGGGAATTATACCATTAAAGCCACATTTGTTGGCTATGGAACAGTTGAGGTTACTGGAGTTATTGTTTCTGCAAACAATATTACTTTTCAGGATGTAAAGTTGCAAGAAGGAATTGCAATCGGAGAAATAAAAATTATTGAGTATAAAAAACCATTGATTAATAAAAATGTTTCTAGTGAAACTAAAACTGCTGAAGAAATTGTTGCTTTGCCAACAAGGTCGATAGCTTCTGTTGCAGCTACAACTGCGGGTATCTACCAAAGAGATGAAGGAGATGGAGTAAATATTAGAGGATCAAGAGGAGATGCAACAGAATACTATGTTGATGGAATTAAAGTGAGAGGGAGCATGGGAGTGCCAACTTCAGGTATTGAACAAATTACTGTAATTACCGGTGGCCTGCCTGCACAATACGGGGATGCAACTGGAGGTATTATCTCGATAACTACTAAGGGGCCATCTAATAAAATGTTTGGAGGTATTGAATTTGAATCCTCTTCATTATTTGACAGTTACAACTACAATTTATTAGCATTTTCACTTTCTGGCCCTATCTTGAAAAAGCGCAATACTGATGGATCAAAAGGAAGTTCAATAATTGGTTATTTCTTAGCAGGAGAATTCAATATTAATGATGATACTGACCCTTCAGCTATTGGAAGGTGGAAAGTTAAAAATGATGTATTGGCTGACTTGCAAACAAACCCATTTATTATTGCTCCTAATGCATCTGCAGGGTTTTTAAGCACTTCAGAATTTTTAGATAAAGATGATTTTGAGAATGTGCAAGCGAAAGTAAATGCAAATCAAAAAAGATTTAATCTTACCGGGAAATTGGATGTTAAACCAAATAAAAATACGTTCTTATCTTTGGGAGGAACATACTATGCGCGTGAAAGCAGAGATTTTTCAGCTTGGCGCTCAATGTTCTCGTGGGATGATAACAGGCAGTCAAGTCAACATACTTATCGTGTATTCGGAAAATTAACTCAAAAATTTGGTTCAGCTGAAGATAATACTGAAGAATCATCAGCTACTATTAAAAATGCGTTTTTTACTATTCAGGCAGATTATACAAATAACAAATACACCTACGGTGATGCTAATCATAAGGATGATTTGTTTCACTATGGATATGTAGGAAAGTTTGATACCTATAAAGCGAAGACTTATCAGAATGGGTCTGCTATTGATTCTACTTCTGGGACTATCTATACCGGTAGAATAATGAATGGCTGGACGGATACTTTATTTCAGTACACTCCAGGTTCTGAGTTAGGTTTAGGTTTTAGTAATACTGCATTGGAAAATTATACTAATGCCTATGTAAATTTATTTTCTGACTACAAGATGTCATCTTATATTAGTGGTTATGGTGCCGATGGAGTACTAAGAACTGCTATTGATTTGCAAGGAAAAGGATTAAGAAATGGAGAATTACCATCAAATGTTTATTCTTTATTTGGAAATCATGGGTCAATGTATGGTACTTCAGCAAAACAAGAAAACACCCAAACAACATTCAAGGCTTCAGGTTCTGCAGATATCAAATCGCATGAGTTTTCTTTTGGATTTGAATTTGAACAAAGAAAAGATTACTACTGGGGAATAGGCCCTATGGGATTGTGGGGTTTAATGCGCCAACAAGCCAATAAACATATATTAGAGCGTGATTTATCAAATCCTTACCCTGTTTTTGATGCCAATGGGATTTACCAAGATACCGTAAACTATGATAGATTGTTTATTGCTGAAGAACAGTCAGATTTTGATAAAAACTTTAGATCAGAACATAATATAGGTCAATTAGAGTTTATTGATATTGATTCTTATACACCAGATGCGTATAGTTTAGACATGTTTAGTCCGGATGAGTTATTAAATAGTGGCTCGTCATTAGTCTATTATTATGGGTATGATATTTATGGTAACAAATCAACAACCACACCTACACTTGCCTCTTTCTTTGAAGAGGGTAGTGATAGAGGAATTGCTGCTTATAACCCAATTTATCAAGCAGGATACATACAAGATAAATTTGCGATTGAGGATTTAATTTTTAATATTGGGTTAAGAGTAGATCGTTTTGATGCTAACCAGAAAGTATTAAAAGATAGGTATTTATTGTATAGCGCATACACTGTAGGAGAAGATCCTAATGGAGAGGATGTTATTACTTCTACTAATCATCCTTCAACTATTGGCAATGATTATGTGGTTTATGTTGATGATATTGAAAATCCATCTGCTGTTGTTGGGTATAGAGACGGAGAGGTATGGTACAATGCTACTGGGCTTGTAATTTCTGACCCTACTTTATTAGCAGAAGCTGCAGGGGGAAAAATTGCTCCATACTTGAAAAACCCTACAGCGGCTCAAGCAGGAAATGTTAATATGGATGCTTTTGAGGATTATACGCCAGAAACAGTATTTATGCCAAGGATTGCTTTTTCTTTCCCAATTTCGGATGAGGCGCAGTTCTTTGCACACTACGACGTGTTAACACAAAGACCTCCAACAGGCAATAGATTAGAACCAGTTGATTATTTATTTATGGCAGATAGAGTCGGGGCCACTTTAAATAATCCTAATTTAAAACCTGAAAAAACAGTTGATTATGAATTAGGCTTTGCAAAAACATTATCTTTAAAATCAGCTTTAAAAATCTCAGCTTTCTACAAAGAGCTAAGAGATATGACTCAACTGACAAATACATTGGCCGCTTACCCTGCTCAATACTATACTTATGGTAATATTGATTTTGGTACAGTAAAAGGAATGTCGGTTAATTATGATTTAAGAAGAACAAATAACATACAACTTACCGCAAATTATACTTTACAATTTGCGGATGGTACTGGCTCTTCTGCTACTTCAGGTAGTAGTTTGGTAGGTACAGGGCAGCCTAATTTACGGACAACTATTCCTATGAACTTTGATCAAAGACATGCTATTTCTGCATCAGTTGATTATCATTATGGAAATGGAAAAGATTATGATGGACCAGTTTGGTTTGGGGCAAAAGTATTTCAGGATGCAGGATTTAATTTTATGTTATCTGCTGGTTCAGGAACGCCTTATTCTCGCCAATCTAATATTACTCAGGAGGCTGCTTCAGGTATAAATGATCGTTCCGTTTTGGAAGGAAGTATCAATGGTTCACGTTTGCCATGGCAGTTCAGAATGAATATGAAATTGAACAAAGCATTTGAAATTAAATGGAGTGATAAAAAAAGCTCTCATATGAATGCGTATGTACAAATACAAAACTTATTAAATGCGCAGAATATTATTAGTGTTTATCGAGCTACTGGAAATCCAGAAGATGATGGATATTTAACTTCATCAGCTGCTCAGAATGCTATTGATGCACAAAATGATCCTGATGTATTTAGATATTTATATTCTTTAGCTATTAATAATCCATCTAATTATAGTTTACCTAGAATGCTTAGAGCTGGTATAAGTTTTGAATTTTAAATAAGAAGAATTTAGTAATATGAAAAATAGAGTATTTATGAATAATAAAATAAAACAAATTGTAATTCTTTCTTTATCACTATTTACTATAGTGACTGTGGCAAAAGAAAACGTTAATCCTGGCGCATCAACTGTAGTAAATACTAAAGTTGCAGCCGGTTGTAGCCCGTCTAATTCAAAAACTGACTTGGATGTGAATAATGTTAGAGCAACTATTATGGGTGGTGGAGATATGTGGTGGGATTTAGCCGATGCTCAGTATGAAATACCTAAAGGAGGGAATAAAAACTCTTTGTTTGCTGGTGCGCTTTGGATTGGAGGTGTTGATGCGGGTGGACAATTAAAAGTAGCCGGTATGACTTATCGGCAATCGGGTAATGATTTCTGGCCAGGTCCATTAAATGCTGATAATGCCACTATCTCAGCTGATGAATGTACAGAATGGGATAAGCATTTTAAAATTAATAGAGCTGATGTTGAAGAGCATATAGCACGTATAGGCGCAAATGACCCTACTTATATTATGCCGAAAAATATTGAAGATTGGCCAGCACATGGAGATCAATCTTTAGGACAAGATCAATTTTTAGCCCCTTTCTTTGATGTTAATGGTAATGGTGAGTACGAACCAGAATCAGGAGATTATCCTGATTATAATATTACAGGAACAAATGATGATGCTGCTTTGTTTGGAGATCAAACTTTATTTTGGATATTTAATGATAAAGGAAATATACATTCAGAAACTGCAGCTGATGCATTAGGATTAGAGATTCATGCCCAAGCATTTGGGTTTGTTGCTGACAATGAAGTAAATGATATGACTTTTTATAATTACAAAATTATTAATCGCTCCACCTTACCTCTTAATGATACCTACTTTGGACAATGGGTTGATCCTGATTTAGGGTTTTATTTAGATGATTATGTTGGGTGTGATGTAAATCTTGGATTAGGTTTTTGTTATAATGGAGATGCTGAGGATGAAGGTGCTGCAGGGTACGGATTTAATCCGCCAGCTATTGGGGTTGATTTCTTTCAAGGACCATTAGCTGACCCAAATGATGGTATTGATAACGATAGAGATGGTGTAGTAGATGAGGCTGGAGAACAGATTATTATGTCAAAATTTGTATACTATAATAATGATGGAACCGTTATTGGGAACCCTAGTGGGGGAACAGATTTCTACAACTATTTAAGAGGAATATGGAGAGACAATGTACCTATGACTTATGGAGGTGATGGGCATGGTGGCGGTACAGGTTCAACAACTACCGAATGTAACTTTATGTTCCCAGGAACTTCTGATGATGCTTTTCCAGGACAGGAATGGACAGAACAAACTGCTGGTAATATCCCCGCAGATAGAAGATTTTTACAATCTGCAGGTCCATTTACTTTACAGCCGGGAGCTGTAAATGAGATTACTGTTGGTGTAGTATGGGCAAGAGCAAAGTCTGGAGGACAAACAGCATCTATTGCATTAGTAAAAATTTATGATAGAGAGGCACAAGCTTTATTTGATAACAACTTTAATATCCTTAATGGACCAGATGCGCCAGATTTAAAAGTAAGAGAGTTAGATAAAGAATTGATTTTCACTTTATCGAATGGGGAAACTTCAAATAATCAGAATGAAACTTATACTGAAAAAGATCCTTACATTATTAAAACTGGGCCTCCTTATTATAATAATCCTAATTATGAATTTCAAGGGTATTTAGTATATCAATTAAAAAGCGCTACTGTTTCAGTAACTGATTTGGATGATGCTGACAAAGCAAGATTAGTATTCAGAAGTGATATTAACGATACAGTTACAGGAATTGTAAATCAGTATTTGGATCCATTCTTACAGGTATACACTCCCATTGAAGAGGTGGCGTCAGTATTAAGTTCAGGAGTTGTTGGATCGGTAGATCAGGGGGTTCAATACTCTTTCCAAATTATTGATGATAAGTTTGCGCTCGGAAATACGCGTTTGGTAAATCACAAAACCTATTATTTTATGTCATTGGCATATGGGTATAACAGAGCAGAAGAAAATGCTGATCCGTATGATGTAGACGCTCCAGATTATGATGGTAGAAATCAACCTTATATTTCAGGAAGAAGAAATATTCAGACATATTCTGCCATTCCTCATTTTATAGAACCTGAAGCCGGAGGCACAACATTAAACGCTTCTTATGGGGACGGGGTTGAAATTACAAGAATTGAAGGAACAGGTAATGGAGGTATGGCTTTAGAGCTTACTTCTACAACCATTAATGCAATACTTGAAAGTCCTGATCACAGAGCCATGAACCTTACCTATGAAGCAGGGCAAGTACCTATTGATATTTCGGTAGTTGATCCTGTTAAAATCCCAAAAGGAACATTTATTTTGAAATTTGAAGAACCAACATTCACAAATACCGGTGTAATTACTTCTTACAAAAAATGGACCTTAATTGATGAAGAAACAGGTAATATAAAAGCTTCTGCTAATCAGGATATAGTTGTAGGTACTGAAGAATATATTACAAGCTTAGGTTTAAATGTTAAAATAAAACAAGCCAGTAACCCTGGTGCTGATCCTACAAATATTGATAATAACGGCTTTATATCAGGTACTATTGAGTATTCAAATATAAATGACAGATGGTTAAGCGGTTTAGCTGATCTTGATGATAATGGTGATGGATTTTTATGGGGCCTGAACTGGATTAGAGCCGGGTCTTTTACTAATGATAATTTTGCAGGCTTAAGCGATTACAATCAAGATGAAGATCCAAATGGAATTTATGAAGGTGCTGCAATGCAAACAAATGTTATTACTAGTTCATTTTTTACCTTTGAGACGAATGGAGGGACTTGGGCTCCTTATTCTTTTGCGTCAAACATGAATGACGGTCCTGGTTTTAACAGTACAGTAACAAATAGTTATGTTAAGTTAGAAAATTTAAATTCTGTTGATATTGTATTTAAGCCATGTAAAGAAGCAACTGCAGATCTAAGTATACAAGGGTGTAAGGACAAATATTGGTCAAGAGTATGTGTGGTTGAAGCGCAAGATGATCCTGATTTATCAATTGGAAATCAGGTGAAAATGGGCTTAAGACAGTCTCCTTCAGTTGATAAAGAAGGTAATGATGATGGAAGCGGTACATTAGGAATGGGATGGTTCCCCGGTTATGCAATTGATATTGAAACCGGAGAAAGGTTAAATATTATTTTTGCTGAAGATTCGTGGCAAACTTCTGAAAATGGTGCCGATATGAAGTGGAACCCTACTGCTAAAATTACTACTAATGATCAATTCCCACAATATGACCCTTCAGCACCAATAGGACAGCAATTTACTGGAGGAAATTATTTATTAGGAGGGAAACACTTTATTTACGTGGTGAATGGTTCTTCATGGGTAAAAGGAACTGAAGATTATGTAAACGGTGATTTAAAAGATGTTGGAAATTCACCAAATTATGATGAAGGAGCTTGGATTTATGAAAAATTAACAAATTCTACTCCATTAATTATAGGTCAGTTTGATGTATTTGAGAATATTGGTTGGGTTGGCGTACCTTTATTAGCTCCAGGAAGAGAATTATTGACAAGTGATGTAAGAGTGAAATTGAGAGTAACTAAGCCTTATAAGCAGTATGAAACAGTTTCTAGAGATAAAATCTTAAAATCAACTGATGCATTAATTATTGGTGAGTCTTATACAGTTGCATATTTTAATTCATCTAATACAAACCCGCAAGGAAGTTGGGGAGGAAAACAAATAACGCATGATGGAAATACTTATGAAGTAGGTGAAACATTTGTTGCAACTACGACATCTTTTACGGGCAGCAATAAAGCACGAGTAATTGAGTATGCTGCACTAAATTCATTTAATCCTATTTACCGTTTTAATACAGATAATATTGTTGCTAGCCAAGGAAATCTTGGAGTAGCTAAGGATGCAATGGAAATGATTAATGCTGTGCCCAACCCGTACTATGGTTATAATTCTTATGAGGTGAATCAGTTAGACAACAGAGTTAAGATTACTAATTTACCACAACGAGCAACAATTTCTATTTTTACTGTGAGCGGAACTTTAGTTCGTAAAATGAAAAAGGATGATATAGTAACTTCTATTGATTGGGATTTGAAAAATGATTATGGTATTCCAATTGCAAGTGGACTTTACATTATTCATGTAAATGCACCTGGTATAGGTAAAAAAGTAATTAAATGGTTTGGAGCATTAAGACCAATTGATTTAGATACATTCTAATAAATAAAATTTGACGATAATAAAAATATAAATATGAAACAAATTAATAACTGGATAAAAGCCACAACACTAATTGCTTTGATTATATTTCCATTTCAAGAAGGTTTTGCAGGTAACGAGCAAAGAACTGGGTCAGCAGGAGCTTCCGAATTATTAATCAATCCTTGGGCAAGAACCTCTGGTTGGGCAGGTGCAAATATTGCAGGAGTAAGAGGGCTTGAAGGAATTTATTCTAATGTAGCTGGTTTGGCATTTACTCAAAAAACAGAATTGATTTTTACGCAAACCTCATGGTTACAATATGGTAATAAAATGTTCAGCGCTAATGATGCTGTAAGTACTATTAGTTCATTTGGTTTCTCACAAAAAGTAGGAGAATCAGGAGTGCTTGGTTTTGCAGTTATGAGTATGGATTTTGGCGAGATTGAAATTACTACTGTTGATTTACCTGATGGGGGTATAGGAACCTATTCTCCTAAATTTATGAATATAGCGGTGTCTTATGCTAAGATATTTTCTAACAGTATTTATGGTGGAGTTACAGTAAAAATGATATCTGAACAAATTTCTAATGTAGGTGCTAATGGCGTAGCTTTGGATGCAGGTATTCAATATGTAACAGGAAAAAAAGATAATTTGAAGTTTGGTATTTCATTAAAAAATGTAGGGCCTAGAATGTCATTTTCAGGTGATGGACTTTCTTTTAGAGGTATTGTAGGTGATGATGATGATTATAAAATGACAATTGAACAAAGGTCATCAGAACTTGAATTACCAGCTTTATTAAATATCGGTATATCGTACGATATTAATGTGTTAAGACACAGATTAACTGGAGCAGGTACTTTTACTTCTAATTCTTTTCAAAAAGATCAGTACCGTTTGGGATGCGAATACGCTTACAGGGATATGTTTATGGTACGTACAGGTTATACTTATGAGGAAGGAATAAGAACTCCATCCACAAGAACTACTGCATTAAGAGGTCCTTCTGCTGGTTTTACAGTAGAGTTGCCAATGGGTAATGGTACATTCGGTTTGGATTATTCTTATCGTCATACTGATCCTTTCCAAGGCTCACACACTATTGGAGCTAGGATTAATTTATAAAATAAAAACAATACATATTATGTTCAGAAAGGAAGGTAACTTCCTTTTTGTGCGTTTATAAATACAACTAATTATGAATACAATATATTTATCACATGAAGGGTACGATAACTTAAAGGTAGAATTAGATACCTTAAAGTCTGTGGATCGCCCAAGAGTAATCAATCAAATAGCGGAAGCAAGAGATAAGGGGGATTTGTCGGAAAATGCAGAATATGATGCGGCAAAAGAAGCGCAAGGTTTATTGGAAGCTAGGATTGCTAAATTAGAGAATGATGTATCAAATGCACGCGTATTAGATAAGTCAGAAATGGATACATCATCTGTACATTTATTGACAAAAGTTACTATTAAGAACACGGAAAATGGCATGGAAATGACCTATGCTATTGTCTCTGAAAGTGAAGCTGATTTGGCTGCAAAAAAGATTTCGGCTACTTCTCCTATAGGTAAAGGATTATTAGGAAAATCTGTTGGGGAGATTGCTGATATTGACGTGCCAAATGGCATTATGCATTTTGAAATTACTAAAATAGAAAAACTATAATGTCAAGTATTTTCTCTAAAATAGTGAGTGGTGATATTCCCGCATATAAGGTTGCGGAGGATGAGCATCATTTAGCCTTTTTGGATATTTTTCCTTTAGCAAAAGGACATGTGCTAGTTATTCCTAAAAAGGAAACAGATTATATTTTTGATATTACTTCAGACGAATATTTAGAACTTTGGAAATTTGCACAAAAAGTAGCAAAAGGTATGGATAAAGTAATTGCTTGTGAAAGAATTGGAGTAGCTGTAATTGGGCTTGAAGTTCCTCATACTCACATTCATTTAGTGCCACTTAATAATGTATCTGATATTAATTTTGAGCGACCAAAATTGAAGTTTTCAGAAGCTGAAATGAAATCAGTTTCAGATTTGATTAAATCAGCTATTTAAGTTTATCAGGGTTATCTTTTAGAAAGGATCCCCAACCGGTATACTTTCCTCCTTTTCCACTAGGATTCCTTTGAAAATAATGACAAACGGCAGCCGCCAATCCATCTGTTGCGTCCAAGTGTTTTGGCATTTCTTTAATGTTTAAAAGAGATTTTAGCATAGCTGCAACTTGCTCTTTACTAGAAGTTCCCCCTCCAGTAATAGCCATCTTTATTTTTTTTGGTGCGTACTCAAATATAGGAATATCACGATAAAGTGCTGCTGACATAGCTACTCCTTGCGCTCTTCCTAACTTTAGCATGGATTGCACATTCTTACCAAAAAAAGGAGCCTCAACAGCTAATTCGTCTGGTTTGTACTCATCAACTAATTGTAATGTGCGTTCAAATATCCGTTTTAACTTTAATTCATGAGAACTTAGTTTTGAAAGATGCAAAACCCCCATTTGAATAAGCTCCATTTGATTTTCTTTAATACGAATAAGTCCGTATCCCATTATTGTGGTTCCAGGATCTATGCCTAATATGATTTTATCAGTCTGCAATTGTTATCTTTGTTTTGAATAATTGTACAACAAAACTAAGCAATGCTAAGCAGAAAAACGATTGGCTTTCTATTAAAAATTGGAATTGTGGCTTTTGCTCTTTTCTTTTTGTACGAGCAACTTACTTCCAAAAGTAGTGTAGAGCAATTTAATAGTGATGCAATTTTACAACAAATTAAGCAACACTATGGAGTGCTTGCAGTTATTATCCTTATGATGTTCTTGAATTGGTTTTTGGAAGCATTAAAGTGGCGATTTTTAATTTCAAAGATTGAACAAATATCCATTAAGCGCTCCATTAGAGCAATTTTCTCAGGCATTACGGTTTCGGCTTTTACACCCAATAGAGTTGGAGAATATGGTGGCAGAGTTTTTTGTTTGGAAAAAGCAGATAGGATACAAGGGGTGATAATTACTGTAATAGGATCCATGGCACAATTAGTGATTACTATTTTCTTTGGTTGTATTGGCTTATTGTTTTTGCCAAAATATAGCTCTGAATTTTATTACACAGTAAACTCTATAGAGTTTGGCTATCCTATTTTAATATTTTTATTGGTGTTGCTGAATGTACTGATTGTATTTTTATTTTTAAATGCATACCTATTTTCCGCGATCCTTTCTAAAATAAAATTTTTAAGCAAGTATGAGAAATACAATGAAGTTTTTTCTTTTTACAATACAGATGAATTAGCAAAAGTACTTTGGTACTCTGTTGCAAGATATGCTGTATTTACTACTCAGTTTTTTATTTTATTGCAATTGTTTGATATTAATATTGCCTATGCTGATGCTATTGTTTTAATCATGATAATGCTTTTTGTAGTTTCAATAACCCCCACTATTGCCATTACTGAAATTGGGATAAGAGGTTCTGTTGCTATTTTCCTTTTTGGCTTGCTTTCTACTAATACTACTGGGATATTTGCAGCTACTTTTGTTATGTGGATTATTAATCTTTTATTGCCTGCACTTATCGGAACGGTATTTATTTTTACACTTAAATTCTTCCGCAAATAATGCAATTTCTCATTGCTTTTATTACATTGTTGTATGTGTTACAAATCTTACAATACCGCATTGGTTGGGATAAAATAAAATCGGTAAATAGGCAAGCATACACGCCAAAAGTGAGTGTCGTGATTGCTATGCGCAATGAAGAATCAGAAATAATACGATTGATTACGGATCTTAAAAAACAAATTTACCCTACTGATAAATTGGAGTTTATTTTAGTAAACGACCATTCCACTGATGCAACATTGGAATTGTTGCAACAATCTGCAATGGATAATTTGCAAATTGTAAATATGCCAGACGGAGAATTCGGCAAAAAGAATGCAATTAAAAAAGCTGTAGTCTTAGCAGAAGGAGAAATTATATTGGCTACTGATGCAGATTGTAGTTTTCTGTCAACTTGGGCGCAAACAATGGCTTCCTATTTTGAAGATTCAAGTATAAAATTAGTGTCTGGCCCTGTTGGATTTTACAAACAGAAAGGAGTTTTCCAAAGCTTACAAGCGCTAGAGTTTTCCTCATTAATTGGTAGTGGTGCGGGTGCAATCGGAATGGGTAGTGCACTCTTTTGTAATGGGGCAAATATGGCTTACCGAAAAGATATTTTTTTGGAGGTAAATAAGTTTGAAAACGATACTGCAGCTAGTGGTGATGATGTTTTTTTATTGCATAGCGTGAAAGCAAAATATCCGAACTCAATTGCTTTTGCAAAAGATGAAAATGCTATTGTTATTACTGAGGGAGCACAAAGTATAAAAACTTTTATTAACCAAAGAAAAAGATGGACTGCTAAAAGTAGTGCTTATAAAGATTGGGCAAGTATTTACATGTCATATTTAGTGTTATTTGTCAATTTAGCTATTGGATTTTTATTTGCAATGCAATTTTTTTATCAGCAATATTTTGAGCTTTTTATATTATTTTTTATTGCAAAGTTCATAGTTGATTTATTTTTGTTGTATCCAGTGCTTAGATTTTTCAAGCGTACAGATTTAATAAAATGGATTTTCCCATTTGAGTTATTCTATTCTTTTTACATAGTTTTGATTGTTGCTTTGTCTTTTACAAAATCATTTGAATGGAAAGGCAGAACGCATAAAAAATAAATGAAACCGACCTCATTAAATACATTAGCTTGGAAAAAGTTGAAGCAAAATAAATTGGCTTTTTCTGCTTTGAGTTTTATTGTGCTTTGTGTTTTTATTGGAATATTTGCGGTGGCGCTGAGTTCTGATGATTCACCAATGGCAAATCAAATGCATATTGAATTAGCAACAAAAAAACCTTTAACAAAAATTACTTTTCTGGAAATTCCTAAGCAAGAAATAAATAAAACCCCTTTTCTTGAAGGTTTATTTTTTGGAAAACCTTCAGGAGTTAAAAGAATCCCAATTGAAAAGTATACAATAACAAAAACAGGACTTTCCTATTTCCCTTTTCAATCAGAACTAGCAAAAACATATAGTGGTGATTATAAAATTACAACTCAAACTTTTTGGCTAGGAACAGATAAGTTTGGTAGGGATTTGCTTAGCCGCATGTTGTATGGCATCCGAATATCTTTGTCTGTTGGTTTTATTGCTGTTTTCATATCATTAATCATTGGTATTACTTTAGGGCTAATCGCTGGTTATTTCAGAGGGAGAACAGATGATGTTGTCATGTGGTTTGTCAATGTAATATGGTCTATCCCTACCTTACTTATGGTAATTGCAATCACTTTAGCGCTTGGGAAGGGTTTTTGGCAAGTGTTTGTTGCCGTTGGTTTAACAATGTGGGTGGAAGTAGCCAGAATTGTTAGAGGCCAAGTTTTAGTTATCAGAGAGCTGGAATATGTAGAAGCAGGAAAAGCATTGGCGTACAAATCAGTTAGAATAATTTTCAAGCATATATTGCCCAATGTGATTGGGCCTGTTATTGTTATTTCGGCAGCCAATTTTGCAGCAGCAATTTTAATTGAAGCCGGGCTTTCCTTTTTAGGCATTGGTGCACAGCCACCCATGCCAAGTTGGGGTGGTATGATAAAAGATCATTATGCTTATATCATTATAGATAAGGCCTATTTAGCAATTATTCCAGGGGTGGCAATTATGAGTTTGGTATTAGCCTTTATGTTATTAGGAAATGGTTTACGAGATGCGTTTGATGTTAAAAATTAAAATATAAAATTATGGAATTAATATTTTCGGCACTTATAATTTTCTCTCTTAGATTGGCCGACCAGAGTTTGGGAACAATGAGAGCATTATTAGTTGCAAAGAATAAGCCAATTTATGCAGCTCTTATTGGTTTAGTTGAATCGGCAATTTGGATAGTTGCTATTTCACAAGTAATAAAGGATATTGATGACCCAGTTCTTATTGGCGCTTATGCAGCTGGTTTTGCAGCTGGAACTATTTTGGGTTCTTATATTGAGCGTTTGGTTGGTGTAGGAAATATTGTCGTAAGGGTTTTTTGCCCGGCTAACTCACCTTCAGTAGCTGAAGCACTTAGAGAAAACGGCCATGGAGTTACTGTTATTGATGGAGAGGGTAAGGACGGGCCTGTAAAAATATATTGGTGCGTAATTTCTAGAAGAAAATTAAAAGCAGTGCTTAAGATGATTGAAGAAATTAATCCTAAGGCTTATATTACTACAGATATGACGAGCCCAACTTCACTTAAGAAATAATCAAAAAACTAACAATCCCCCAATAAAAATAACAATTCCAACAAGCAGTAAAATAAGTGTGTAAGGGAGAATCTCTTTTGCCTTTAAGCCTGTAATCCCCAATAATGGTAATGCCCAAAAGGGTTGCAGCATATTAGTAAGTTGGTCTCCATAAGCCAATGCCATTACACTTTTGGGTATGCTTACTCCTAATTGTGTGGCTGCCTCAACAATAATTGGTCCTTGTACCGCCCATTGCCCACCGCCACTAGGCACAAAAATATTTACAATAGCCGCACTTATAAAAGTAAATATTGGAAATGTAGTTTCATTAGAGATGCTTACAAAAAAGTCAGACATAATCTGAACCATTCCAGAATGATTCATAATTCCCATAATTCCAAAATAAAGCGGGAACTGTATTAGTATCCCTGAAGCGCCACTAATGGCTTTATCTACTCCTTTCAAGAAATTATAAAAACTACTGTGCATCATAACTGCTAGCCCTAATAAAACAAGGTTAATATAGTTCGGGGTAATAATATTTAGTGAGATGTTTTCGGGAAGTATAAATGCTTTGTAAAAAGCAAAGGCTAAGATTATGCCACCAAAAATGTACGCCATAATTCTGGAATGATCTATTTTTTCCGCCCCCTGTATCTCTACAGTCTCATTTTCTAATGAAGTTTGTGTAGGTAAAGCGCTACTTTTACTTCTCTTGCCTAAATAATACATTGTTAGTGGTAAAACAATTAGCAGTACAACACTTACACTAATATTCATAGCAGAAAAAATGGTTTCCCCTTGAGAGATAACCCCTATTTTATCTGCTAAAAAGTGACCTTCTTCAGCAATTTTTATAGGTGCAGAACCTGATATTCCTCCATGCCAAACCATAAGCCCTGAATAACCTGCAGCACCAATTAGTGGATAGTTGAGGGGTATATTATTTTTGCTTGCATGCTCTCCAACTTTCCGAGCAAAAATCGCTCCAAAAATAAGGCCTAATCCCCAGTTAAAGAAAGAAACTACTAGCGTAAAAAAAGTAATAATAGCAGCAGCATTGGCTGTGTTATTACAAAAACTAGTTCCTTTTTCAATAAGTGAGTTAATTGGTTTTGTAAGTGCTAATACATGGCCAAGTACGAGCATCAGCATCATTTGAATAGCAAAAACTAGTAAAGGAGGATGCCAAACACCTTCTTCCCAATAAGATAAAAGCTGAAGAATATGAGATTCTTCAGCTTTTGGTTGTGTAATAAATAGGGCTAAAATAAATGTGAAAAAAGTAAGTAAAACCGCTATAGTAAAAGGTGCTGGCAAAAGCCCCTTAAATACCTTTTCAAACTTTTTTGCAATTGACATCTTTAAAATGGCAAATCGTCTTCTTTTGTTTCCGGAGCATTAAATACTGGTGCAGCTTCCATTTCAGAGCTTCCGGCTCCTTGACCTTCAATTCTCCATGCGTCAATGTTATGGAAGTATTTTCCGTTATATTCTCTGGATGATAAGTTAAAAGAAACTTCAACTTGATCTCCTTCATTATGATGGTTTAACATTTCAATTTTGTCCTCGCCAAATAATTGAAAACAAACTTCTGGATTATATTGTGCCCCTGTATCAATCAAGAATGATTGTTTTTTCCATTCTTTCCCTGCTTTTGATGTTCCACTTTCAACACTTAATTTTCTACTTAACTTTCCTTTTACTGATAAACTCATCTTTTATATTTTATAATTAGGTGTACAAATTTAAATAAAAAACTTAGTAAAAAATCTTTAAAGCCCCTTTTATGTGTGAATGTTAAAAAATAATATCTTTGTCTCCCTTTTGCGGGTATGGCGGAATTGGTAGACGTGCTAGACTTAGGATCTAGTGCCGTAAGGCGTGGGGGTTCGAGTCCCTTTACCCGCACAAAATTAAGCAAGCGTTTTCGCTTGCTTTTTTGTTGAAATATTCTTTTTAATTATCGCATAAATAAGTGTATTTTCGCAACCCTTTTTAAAACAATAAATAAAAGATGAATTTAATACAAAGCAAAGCAAAAGATTTAATGGCCACAATTACAATTAATGTCGTGGAAAGTGATTATACTGAAAAAGTTGATAAGGCATTGAAAGATTACCGTAAAACAGCTGTAATTCCTGGATTCAGAAAAGGGAAAACGCCAATGGGAATTATCAATAAGAAATACAGAACATCTGTTATTGTTGAAGAAGTAAACAAATTAATTCAAGATGAATTATACAAACACATTACTGAACAAAAAGTAAGGGTGTTGGGTTCGCCAATGCCATTGGAAACAAGTAAAATTGACTGGGAAAATCAAGTTGATTTTAAATTTGAATATGAAATTGCTTTAGCGCCAGAATTTGATGTAAAAATTACAAATAAGGATAAATTAAATTTTTACAACATTAAAGCAGATGCTAAATTAGTAGATAGCTACTGTACTGATATTGCAAAAAAATATGGTAAAATGAGCAATCCTGAAGTTTCAGAGGAAGGTGATTTGATTTTTTGTGCAATTAACCAACTTGATGTTGATGGAAATATAATGAAAAATGGAATACAAAATGAAGCGACTGTATCCATGGATCATATTGCTGATAAAAAAATACAAAAACAATTTGTTGACGTAAAAACGAATGATATTATTACTGTAAATGTAATGAAGGCATTTAAAAATCATACGGATTTAGCAGCTATGTTAAGTGTTTCGCATGAAGTAATTCATAATTTAACATCAGAAGAATTTCAGTTTAATGTAAAAAATATTAATCGTTTGCAGCCTGCCGATTTGAATACCGAATTATTTGACAAGGTATATGGTGCGGCTACTGTTAAGAATGTAAAAGAATTTAAAGCAAAAATTCAAGCAGAGGCTGAAGGACAGTTGGTAGGAGAAAGTGACAGAATGCTTAAAAATGATGTAGTTACTTATTTTGTTGAAAAACTCAAACTACAAATGCCAGATGATTTCTTAAAAAAATGGTTGGTTCAAACTTCAGAACAACCGATTACTACGGAAATGCTTAACACTGAATACGACATGTATTCAAAAAGTTTGCAATGGCAGTTAATTGAGAATAAAATCTTAGAAAATTATGAGATTAAAGTAACTCAGGATGATGTAGTTGTACATACTAAAAAGCTAATCGGGATGCAAATGAAGCAATATGGACAGCCAGAAGGTGATGATGCCCAATTGACAGATATTGCTACTAATATCCTTAAAAATGAGGAAGAAAGAAAGAAGGTTTACGATAAAATTTTTGATGAAAGAACTTTAGCTATTTACAAAGAAAATTTCAAATTAACTGAGAAAAGCATTTCTTATGATGATTTTGTTAAATTAGCATCAGAAAATAATTAAAAAATACAACCATGGATTACGGAAAAGAATTTCAGAAATACGCAACAAAACATAGGGGTATAAGTAGCTTACACCTTAACGAATTTTCATCAATGCACGGCAATTATATTTCACCAACTATTATTGAAGAAAGACAGATGAATGTTGCAAGTATGGATGTTTTCTCTCGTTTGATGATGGATAGAATTATCTTTTTAGGCGTGCCTATTAATGATTATGTGGCCAATGTTATTCAAGCACAATTATTATTTTTGGAATCAGTAGATGCTCAAAAAGATATTTTGATTTATTTAAACTCCCCAGGAGGAGGGGTGTATGCAGGGCTTGGAATTTACGATACCATACAGTATATCACTCCTGATGTTTCAACAATTTGCACAGGGATGGCTGCCTCAATGGGTGCAGTATTATTGTGTGCTGGGACAGCAGGAAAGCGAACAGCTCTAAAGCATTCTCGCGTAATGATTCATCAGCCTTTAGGAGGCGCGCAAGGGCAAGCTTCTGATATTGAAATTACTGCAAAGGAAATTCAAAAGTTGAAAAAGGAACTTTATGAAATTATTTCTGCTCATTCTGGAAAATCATATGATGAAGTTTGGAAAGATAGCGATAGAGATTATTGGATGACAGCAGAAGAGGCAAAAGTATACGGTATGATTGATGAGGTATTGGAAAGAAAAAAATAGTAAATGTCAGAAAACGATAAAGTAGTATGTTCTTTTTGTGGGAAAAATAAGCAAGACACAAATATCCTAATTGCCGGAACATCTGCGCATATTTGTGACGCCTGTATTGAGCAGGCACATGATATAGTTAAGGAAGATGTTATTTCTAAAACTACACTTTCAAAAGATTTTACACTTTTAAAGCCAAAGGAAATTAAGGCGCATTTGGATGATTTTGTCATAGGTCAGGATGATGCTAAAAAGGTAATATCGGTTGCAGTTTATAATCATTACAAAAGAATTTTACAACCTGACACTACTGAAGAGGATATTGAAATTGAAAAGTCAAATATCATTATGGTTGGGCGTACCGGTACCGGAAAAACCTTGCTTGCACGTTCCATTGCAAAGCTCTTAAAAGTGCCTTTTTGTATTGCTGATGCTACTGTGCTTACTGAAGCTGGTTATGTTGGTGAGGATGTGGAAAATATTTTGACACGTCTTTTGCAAGCAGCCGATTATGATGTAGAGCAAGCTCAAAGAGGTATTGTTTTTATTGATGAGATTGATAAAGTAGCGCGTAAAAGTGATAACCCCTCCATTACCCGTGATGTAAGTGGAGAAGGGGTGCAACAAGCAATGTTGAAATTATTGGAAGGTACGATTGTTAATGTTCCGCCACAAGGTGGGCGTAAGCATCCTGACCAAAAAATGATTGCCTTAGACACTAAAGATATTTTATTTATTAGTGGCGGAGCTTTTGATGGAATTGAACAACATATATCCAGCAGAATGAATACGCGTTCAATTGGTTTTAGGTCAGAACAAGAAAATGATATTGATAAAGAAAACTTATTGCAATATATTTCGCCACAGGATTTGAAATCATTTGGATTAATTCCTGAATTGATTGGAAGAATGCCAGTGGTTACACACTTAAATCCTTTGGATAGAGCTGCCTTAAAATTAATCCTGACTGAACCTAAAAATGCATTGACTAAACAATATCAGAAACTATTTGATATGGATGGTGTTGAGCTTAGTTTTGATAAAAAAGCAATTGATATTATTGTTGATAAAGCAATGGAATTCAAGTTAGGCGCTAGAGGTTTGCGTTCAATTTGTGAGGCAATTATGTTAGATGCCATGTTTGAGTTTCCTTCAGATAAAAGCAAAAAAGAGTTACGGATTACAGCGGCCTATGTAAAAGTACAGCTGAATAAAATTTCATTCACTAAATTAATGGTAGCTTAATTTACTACTATAGGATAAGTATTTCCGTTTATTGTAACATCAAAATTACAATCACACAATGAATCGCCATAATTAATGATTCTATCTGCATAGCCATTTGGTATTATTGTTGCTTCCCCACTCTTAATTACACAAGATGGCAAGCATCCCAAATCAATATTAAGTGTGTCAGTAATTTCCATACTAAAACTATTGTTGTTTACTCCAGTACCATTAGCTGAACCAGTAATTTTATATTGATCATCTGAAATGTCATAATAAGTAGCGCTGCCACTTACCCATTCTCTGGTTCGGGTTGCATTCCAATTAATAGTACCATTATTAGTCGCAATACTTGCATTGTTTACTTCAATAGTAAACCACATATTTCCTTTATTATTTCTTCCTTGGTTAGCAACTATTTTTTCTCCTTGAACTAAATTATTGTTGACATAATAATTGTCAAAAGTTGTTGTCATTACAGCTAATGAATCACGGTATTTCCCGGTATAAGTAATAATGAGTTTTCCTTTTCGGAGTTTAGCATTATGCAGGCAGTTTGTTGTGCCAAAATTAATGATTAAAGTATCGGCATTAGCAGTATCCGTATTTATTAGCTGGTAAGAGGCGCATGATTTATTGATTCCACTAGATAAAAATCCTTCCTCAACAATTCTTCCTACATCATTAAAAGTTTGTTCTGCAAACAAATGGTCTTGTGTAGCTTGAGTACTTGCAAGATCATTATTACTAATTACATCCTCATCCTTACAAGAGTAAAGAAGAACTGTTAATGCACTAAATGCTAAAAATACTTTCTTCATATTAAATTTTTCGTAAAACTACTTATTTTTCTTCAAAGTAATAAAATCATAATTGTAACTATGCTTTTCATCAGCTTTGTTTTCTATTTTATTTATCTCTTCCCAATCTGAATTTAATTCTGGGAAAAAAGTGTCTCCCTCAAATGAATGGTGAATTTTAGTTAAATAGACTTTATCTATCATGTTTGCTTCAAGCGCTAGCTTGTAAATTTGTCCTCCACCAATAATGAAAGGTTCAGAATCTCCATTTTGTTTTGCAACTTCCAAAGCCGCTTCAACAGAATTCACTACCATACATCCTTCTGCTTTATAATCCGATTGCCTTGTAATAACTACATTGGTTCTATTTGGCAATGGGCGGTATTTATGCGGAATAGATTCAAAGTTTTTCCTACCCATTATTACATGATGCCCTATAGTTGTTTCTTTAAAAAATCTCATGTCATTAGGTAAATGCCAGATAAGGTCATTGTCTTTTCCAATCACTCCATTTTCAGATACCGCTACAATTAATGAGACTTTCATTTTAACTTTTTGTAATTTTATAATTCACTCCTCTTTCCTTTAAATAATCTTTTACAAAGTTAAAATGTTCTCCCAAATATTCCGGTGGAGAAATCCCAATTCTTTTATAATCTCCATTTACCACCAAATTTGCTACTGCCGTGCAAGTAAATCCTGTAGTGCGCGCCATAGAAATAGTGTCATCTTTGTATCTATCTAATAAATTATACTGGTAGGTAACTTCATTCCCGTTTTCTGTCCCCTTTATAATTATGCGCATTATAGTAAAATCTTTATCTCCTTCTTTCATTTCCCATAATGGAAATAAGAGTTTGGCGGTTACATCTATAGGTTTGATATTATGACCATTTACCTCAATTTCATCATAGGAGAAGAATCCACTTTCCCTTAAAACTTTCAGATATTCCACACAACCTGGATAACGCAAAGTCTTTTCAATCATATTCGGAACATGTTTCATGGTTTTAATCAGAGTTCTCAAACCATCTGAATTCCAGCTTTCCAAAGGACCAATTTCTTCAAAATCTATAATTTCAGTATCTGACAAAGCCTCTTTTGTAATCATCTTTGAGTTTTTTACAAAACGAGCCGGACGCACATACTCCTCTATTACATCAATAGGTGAAAATACCGCTTGATACTCGTATGGCCATTCTCTTTTTTCGGGTAGTCCGCCAACCAAACATTCATAATCGTTAATTTCCATATTTAAATTATGATGTCCAAAGATGATATTTCCCATGCCAGGAGCTACCCCACAATCCATTACAGCAACAACTCCTTTTTCTTTTGCTAATTCATCCAATCCGAAAGGATCTTCTGGATAGAAAGAAATATCTACTATATTCTTACCAGCTTCAATTACATCCTTCATCATTTGATAGCCCATAAAACCAGGTATTGCACCCACTACCAAATCAAAATCTTTTATCAAATCCTGCAAATTATTTTTGTCTGAAATATCGGCACAAATAGTTTTTATACCATTTAGTTTGTCTAAATTATTTTGTGAAATATCTACTGAGGTTACTTCATGTTGTTTGGCTAAATCAGTAGCCATTACACCCCCTACTAATCCTGCTCCTAATACTATTATATTTGCCATTATACAGCTACCTCCCCTTTTATATGAGGATGAGGTTCGTAATCAACTAATTCAAAATCATCAATAGTGAAATCAAAAATACTTTTTACTTCTGGGTTAATTTTCATAGTCGGTAATTTCTTGCAATCTCTGCTTAATTGCAATTCTGTTTGCTCAAAATGATTGGTATAAATATGGGCATCTCCTAAAGTATGTATAAAATCACCAACTTGTAAATTACAAACTTGTGCCATCATCATAGTGAGTAGTGCATAAGAT
>DUAO01000018.1:0-269 GCA_012960805.1 Flavobacteriales bacterium
ACTTCTGATTGCGATAATTCTGAAGAATTAATTACTTCTTGCGCTTTTTTTGTTACGTTTTTTAAGTTGTTTAGATTGATTTGGGCGGTCATTGTATTTACAACAAAACCAAACGCCAAGAATAATAGAAATCTCATAATATGTTTTTTTGCTAAAATAAGGAATACCACTAAATTAAACGCACAAAGCGTCATTTTCATGTACTTTTTGAAAAAATAAATCTTCTACAGCACTATTATGGCTTGATGTAATCCTGCTACCCCGACAGT
>DUAO01000018.1:505-6302 GCA_012960805.1 Flavobacteriales bacterium
AAAATACATCTACTTTTTATTCCAAAAAAGTGCAAACCAATTTGTTTAATCAAATTGAAACTGGGGAGATAACTGCCGAAAAATTCCTTTCGGAATTACAAAAAGAAACAAATAATGCTAGTATTAATCAAGTATCAGAAGCTTGGAATGCTATGTTGTTGGACTTACCTGAAAATCGCTTGGCAGTGATACAATCCTTAAAAAAGGAGTATTCAATTTACTTGCTCAGCAATACTAATACTATTCATGTTGATGCTTTTAAAAAGAAAATAGGAAAGGAAAAATGGATAAAATTCTGTAATTTATTTGACAAAATGTATTTATCGCATGAGGTAGGTTTGCGCAAACCTAATACTGCTATATTCGAATATATCCTAGAGGAACAAAATTTAAAACCAGAGGAAGTATTTTTTATTGATGATTCCACTGAGCACATTGAAGGTGCAAATAAACTAGGAATAAAAACTTATCACTTAAAAAATGGAGAAGAAATTGCTACTTTATTTCCTGACAGAGCTCAATAAGAACACCATTAGTATCCTTGGGGTGTAAAAAACAAATTAGTTTATTGTCCGCTCCTTTTTTTGGCTTATCATTCAAGGTTCTGATACCTGCATTTTGCAAGCGGTTCATTTCTTTTTCAATATCTTCAACATCAAAAGCAATATGATGAAGACTTTCTCTGTTTTTTCCCAAATATTTTGCGATAGGACTGTCAGGGTTTGTTGCGGCCACTAGCTCAATTTTACTTTCTCCTATTTGAAAAAAAGAGGTTACTACTCCTTCTAATTCTACTTTTTCAGCTTTGTAATTTGCCTTGCCAAAAATAGTAGCAAACACTTTATTTGAAGCTTCAATATCCTTTACAGCAATACCGATATGTTCTATTTTTTTCATCTTAATAATCCCAGAAACCTATATGTCTTTGTGAGGCAAGTGTTTCAATCCGAAATGCGATACCAATTTCGTGTGTGCCATAAGTATATTGCATAATATCGCCAACAAAAGTATGGTCGTATGAATAAGAAAAATGCATGTTATTTTTAGCAAAACCAAAACCAAAAGCCAATGTTCCATCTGTACGATAAGTTAATCCTCCCCAAGTATTTTCAATATAAATAATACGAGTTGTAATATCAGTTACGTTTTTGTGTAATGCCATTTTTCGCAATAAAAAAGATGGCTCCAACTGCCAGTCCTTATTCATAATATAAAAACGATACCCTCCCGTTCCATAGTAATTTTTAAATACTTTGTTAGAAGTAGGGCTACTACCAATTGCCGGATTAAATGTGGATTGGAATAAATTAGTAGCTGAAACCCCTAGATAGAAATTTCTACCATATAAGTAAGTACCTGCAGAAGCATCTCCTAAAGTTTTATCATAAGAACTGGCCGAAAAAGCAGGATCTACTCCTGGTGGGAAATCTTCTTTATTGAAGTCCAGATTATAATACATTACCTTGGCACCTAATCCAAATGAAAGGTTTACTTTATCATAATTGAGTGGCACATGGTAGGCATAGTTTAAATGCAAATTAGCTTGTAAGGCAGGAGTTGCTTTGTCAAACATTAAATACCCTCCCATTGCAGAACGATTATTCAATGCTCCATGATAAGAAATATTAGTACTCAAAGGCGCTCCTTCAAAACCTAGCCATTGCTGCCTTGTTAGCATAGTAAGTGAATTATAGGTTTTACTTCCAGAAATAGCCGGATTAATTGCCATATCATTCACATAATATTGTGTAAATAAAGGTTCTTGTTGTGCAAATAAACTTACACTTAAAAAGATGCTACAAATTACTAATATCTTTCTCATTATCTTACTATTGTTAAAGCCCCCTTAAATACTGTATCTTCATTTTCAAGATCAATTATATAGTAATAGGTGCCTGAAGGAAGGGTTCTCCCTTCTTGATCTTTTCCGCCAAAAGCATGCTCTTCAGCATTTATATAATTTCTTCTTCTGTATACTTGTTTTCCTGTTCTATTATAAACTTGTACCAAAGCTTCAGGATATAAATGGATATTCTCTATCTCCCAAAATTCGTGTATAGCATCATCATTTGGTGAAAATACTTTATAAACAGTAATGCAAATAGTCGGGTTTGATTTTACATGAATTGTATCGCGAGTAATACAGCCCATATCATCCGTAATTTTCACGCGATATTCTCCTGGCCTTAAACTTTCTATCACTGAAAAAGAATGATGCTCAATAATAATAGAGCTGTCAGTTGACCACTGAAATTGAAATGGCGGAGTTCCTTCTGTTATAAAAACTCTTGCTGAGCCACTATAATCATCTTTACAAATCACGCCAACTGCTGACATGAAAGGATTCATTTCTTGCACTGAATTAACTATTAAAAATTGATTTCTAAAACAATTATTTGTATCTGTAATGGTAAGAGTGTAAGGTAAGATACTTGGGGCTAAGCTATCTGTATTTCGAGCCGTATCTCCTGTACTCCACAATGTTGTGTAAGGAGGAGTTCCTCCTAATATTGTAGTTTTAACATCAGTAGAATCATATTCATTACACATAGAAGAAAGCTCGAAGCTTGCCGTAATTTGCAATGTTTGTTTAATTGTTAAAGTATCAACTATATAACAAATAAGTGATGAGCTTGTATCCCCAGGAATTAAATTATGCATAATATGTAAAACATAATCTCCGGCTAATAAGTTATTTAAACTTGATGAAGTAGAGTTAAAGCTTCCTGCACCTGTCCACCAATAACTTGCATTAGGACTTATGGTAACATCAATCACTCCTGTATTATACCCATAACAATCAATATGCTTATAATTATCTAACGTATAGTCGCATTGCGATTGTGCGCTAAAGCTAAAGAGTAAAATTGCAATAAGCAATCCATTTTTAATTTTCTGCATACTTTTATTTAAGATGGGCAAATATAAAAAAAAATGCTTGTCATCTCTAACAAGCATTTTTTTGAGGTATCGAGCGGATTCGAACCGCTGTAGATGGTGTTGCAGACCACTGCCTAGCCACTCGGCCACGATACCTTTTTACGGATGCAAATTTAAATATTTAAATAATAAAAAGATATTTTGAAGTTCTTTATTTTCCATTAAAATCAGACATGGCGTACTCAATGCCTATAGTGGCGAATGCCTGTATCATTTTTACGGCCATTTCCATACGATTATTCATAGTAGTATAATCCTCATCCGAAAAATCATCCAATACATATTCTACTTGCTTACCCCTTGAGAAATCATCCCCTACCCCAAAACGCAACCTAGGATAATTACTATTTCCTAAAACTGCTTGGATATTTTTTAGTCCGTTATGCCCACCATCAGAACCTTTTTTACGCATTCGTAATACTCCAAAAGGTAATGATATATCATCTGTAATGACTAACATATTTGCTGCATCAATTTTAGTATTTTGCAACCAATAATTAACTGCTTTTCCACTCAAATTCATAAAGGTATTAGGTTTTATTAATACCAAATTACGCCCTTTGAACTTTACTTCAGCAACATCAGCATATCTATCAGGAGAAAAAGAAATGTTGGATAAACTCGCGAGTTTATCCAATACTTTAAATCCTATATTATGCCTTGTATTTTCGTACTCAGCACCAGGGTTACCTAATCCTATGATTAAGTATTTCATTATTACTCAGGTTTTGGAGCCTCTCCTTCTGCTTTTGGCGCTTCTGCTTCACCATCAGTTGTCGCTACTTCTTCTCCTTCTTCTCCTTCTTCCTCTACAACTAATTCTTCAATGGCTGCTCTAGCTGTTTTAACCCCAACAATAACAGAGTTGCCAGGAGCTAAAAACTCACACCCTTCAATATTAACATCTTTGATATAAGTAAACATACCGATTTTTAAATGCTCAATATTTAACTCAATTGCATCAGGTAAATTATTTATTAATCCTTTAGTAATGATCTTACTTCTTCTGACCATTAAGTTGCCACCATCTTTAACTCCTATGGCAATACCATTTAAGATAACTGGGATTGAAACTGTGATTGGTTTATTATCAAATACCTCTAAGAAATCAATGTGTAATATTTTATCTGTTACTGGGTGAAATTGAATATCTTGCATAATAGCTCTTGTTTTAGCACCATCAATGTTCAATTCAACAACAAATACATCTGGAGTATACACGATTTTTCTAAAGTCATTTTCATGAGCATAGAAAGTCACTTGCTTTTCTCCCCCGTAAAGTACACATGGTACATTACCCTGATTTCTTAACGCACGAGTGTTAGTTTTCCCAACATTCTGTCTTTCTTTTACGCTAATTGCTAGTGTTTTCATTTTTATTTAAATTTGATTATTAATTCTGAATTATTTGTTATTTTTCCATTTATCGCTAATGGACTCATTTTTAACTACTGAAGTAATGGTTTGAGCAAAGAAAGCGGCAACTGAAATTTCTCTTACTTTGCTACTATTATGTGTTTTAGGAATGGTGTTTGTAATTACTAATTCCTCAATATTTGATTTCTCTAATCTTTCATAAGCTGAACCAGAAAGAACACCATGCGTACAATAAGCCCTTACACTTGTTGCTCCATTTTCAATCATTAAATCAGCCGCTTTCGTAAGAGTTCCTCCGGTGTCCACCATGTCGTCAATAATAACAACATCCTTTCCTGCAACATCCCCAAGCACTTTCATATCGCTAATAACATTGGCTTGCTTGCGCTCTTTATAGCAGATAACCACTCCTGATTTCAAGATTGTGGCATAAGCATTCGCTCTTTTTGTTCCTCCCATATCAGGAGATGCAATTACTAAATTTGGTAAATTAAGATCTCTAATATCTTGAATAAACAGTTCAGAAGCATATAAATGATCCACAGGCACTTCAAAGAACCCTTGAATTTGATCGGCATGTAAATCCATAGTCATGATGCGATCAACTCCAGCTGCAGATAATAAATTAGCAACTAGTTTTGCTCCTATTGGTACTCTTGGTTTTCCTTTTTTGTCCTGACGCGCATAACCAAAATAGGGCATTACTGCAATTATATTAGCGGCTGAAGCTCTTTTTGCAGCATCAATCATTAGTAATAATTCCATTAAATTATCAGATGGAGGAGTGGTAGATTGTATTAAAAATACATCAGCCCCCCTTACGGTTTCATCAAAAGATGGTTCAAATTCGCCATCAGAAAATTCAACAATTGAAGATGTATTTAACTGAGCTCCAAAAGCATTAGCAATTTGCTTAGCTAAGTGCTTAGTGTTATTTCCTGCAAAAAATTTAATAGGTCTTTCCATTAGTTTACCTTGTTAAAAAAGGGGTGCAAAGATACACTTTCGGCTTTAATTATACTAAAGTTTTTATTTTTTAGTGAAAAGCGGATTGGATTGCTGCAAACTTCTATTTTTGCAGTCCACTTGCCCAGGTGGCGGAATTGGTAGACGCGTTGGTCTCAAACACCAATGAGGTAACTCGTGCCGGTTCGAGCCCGGCTCTGGGTACATTAAAAAGCCTTCAAAAAAATTGAGGGCTTTTTTGTATCTTGCGCTCTTACTTTTTACAAATTTATGACTGATAAAAAACAAGAAAAATACGACAGAGCCTACATAAGAATGGCACTTGAATGGGCAAAATTATCTCATTGCAAACGCAAACAAGTAGGTGCGTTAATCGTAAAAAATAGAATGATCATCTCTGATGGATACAACGGAACTCCATCAGGATTTGAAAATTGCTGTGAAGATGAAAACGAAAAAACACATTGGTATGTATTGCATGCTGAGGCCAATGCCATACTAAAAACAGCAAGTT
>DUAO01000019.1 GCA_012960805.1 Flavobacteriales bacterium
AAAGCGAAAAAATAGAGATATTGAAAAACCCCCAATCAAGAAACTGTATCGAATAGCTTCTGAAAATGATTTGGAGAAATGGAAAAATGCTGTTGCTAATGAGGATGAAATTTTAGTGAAAGCAAAACGCATTATTGAGGATTATAAGCTGGAAATGAAATTAACAGACGTTGAGTTTCAGGGAGATAATTCAAAAGCAACGTTTTACTATACGGCAGAAAAAAGAGTAGATTTTAGGGAGTTAATTAGAGAATATTCGCAAAAATTTGGAATTAGGGTTGAGATGCGACAGATAGGAGTTCGGCAAGAAGCAGCAAAAATTGGAGGGATTGGATCTTGCGGAAGAGAATTGTGTTGCTCCACTTGGATGACCGATCTTCCTTCAGTATCAACAAATGCTGCTCGCTATCAGCAGCTATCAATTAATCCGCAAAAAATTTCTGGACAATGCGGAAGACTGAAGTGTTGTTTAAATTTTGAATTAGATGGATATACTGAGGCATTAAAAGATTTCCCAAGCACAAAAGTGCAGTTAAAATCGAAAGAAGGAAATGCTAAATTTGTAAAATTAGATGTGTTTAAAGGGATACTATTTTATTTTAATGCTGATTCTCCTGGCAATTTACTTGAGCTGACAACTGAAAATGTAAATAAAATTATTGAACTAAATAAAAAAGGAGAATTTCCAATAGACTTTAAAGATTATACGGTTGAGCTAGAGCAAAAAAAAGCTTCTTTTGAAAACGCAATGAATCAGGATAACATTAGTCGTTTTGATAAAAAAAATAAAACTCATAAACGAGAAGATAGAAGAAATAAATATAAGAATAACAGAGAAAAAACTAGAGGAAAAAAGAGAAATAATGAAATTAAGTGATGGAATACTTATTTTTGTATTAGTATTTATTTCATGTGATAATAATATTGTTTTCGATGATTATAAAACCTTTGAAAACCAAACATGGAGCGCGGACAGTAGCGTTATTTTTAGTTATTCTGTAATTGATACTACCTCACAAAATCAACTTGTAATTAAAGTAAGACATACTACTAATTACATGTTTCAAAATTTATTTTTATTTGTTAAAACTGAAAAAACAGACACTTTAGAATTACTGCTAGCAAACAAAGAAGGTGAATGGCTAGGCAATGGAATTGGAGATGTTAGAGAGGTCGAGCTTGTGTATAGAAAAGATAAGGTATTTGCTAAAAAAGAAGACTTTACTTTTGAAATAGAACAAGCAATGCGTTACGGGCAATTTGAAAAAATACAACACCTAAATAACATAAAAGCAATTGGCTTAAGCATTCAAAAACAAAATGACTAGGGGCACAATAATATCATTATGGCTTATTGTTATCAGTCCGTTTATAGGATTGTTTTTACTAGTTAATTTAACATCAATAGGCGTTTTTGGAGATCTACCTACTTTTGATCAATTAGAAAACCCAAAAAATAGTTTAGCCACAGAAATTATATCAGAAGATGGAGTTTTACTTGGCACATACTTTAAAGAAAACAGAAGTAATGCAAAATATAAAGAGTTTCCAGAAAATTTAATTAGAGCATTTATTTCTACTGAAGACATTCGTTTTAGAGAGCATTCAGGAATTGATGGAAGAGCGCTTTTAAGAGCAATAGTTGGGGTAATAATGGGCAATAGCAGTTCTGGAGGTGCAAGCACAATTACACAACAGCTTGCTAAAATGTTATTTACACAGCAACCAAGTTCAGGAACAGCAAGAGTAATGCAAAAACTAAAAGAATGGATTATTGCCGCCCAACTAGAAAAAAGATATACAAAAGATGAAATTTTAACAATGTATTTAAATCGGTTTGATTGGGTTAATAATGCAGTAGGCATTAAATCTGCATCAAGGGTTTATTTTAATAAAGAACCGATTGATTTAAATGTAGAAGAATCAGCCATGCTAGTCGGTATGTTAAAAAATCCATCCCTTTATAACCCAATTAGAAGAAAAGAGCTTACTGAATCAAGAAGAAATATAGTACTCTATCAAATGAATAAATATGAATTTATTCCAAATTCTTTGTATGATACTTTGAAAAAGCAATCCATAATTTTGGAATTTAAAAAGGCCAGCCATAATGAAGGATTGGCACCTTATTTTAGGGAGTATTTAAGAGGAGAATTAAAAAAATGGTGCGCCTCACATCTGAAGCCAGATGGGTCGCCCTATAGTCTATATACAGATGGCTTAAAGGTATATACTACTATTAATTCAAGGCTACAACAATTTGCTGAAGAGGGAATGAAAACACACATTTCTTCTTTACAAAAAGATTTTTATAAACACTGGAAGGGATACACCAAAGCACCATACCCAGATGATTTTGAATGGGAACAAATTAATGAAATAATAGACCAAGGAATGAGACGATCCGAACGTCACCGAAAATTAAAAAAAGCAGGAAAATCAAATGAGGAGATAAAAAAAATATTCAAAAAGAAAGTTTCAATGACCTTATTTTCTTGGGATGGAGAAATTGATACAGTTTTGTCCCCAAGAGATTCTATTTGGTATAACAAATATTTTTTACATTCAGGAATGATGAGTATGGACCCTAAAACAGGCCATGTAAAAGCATATGTTGGGGGTATTAATCACAAGTATTTTAAGTACGATCACGTTAAGATAGGAAAAAGACAAGTAGGCTCAACCTTTAAGCCGTTTGTATATGCCTTAGCTATGCAAGAAGGCTATTCTCCATGTTATGAAGTTTCGAATGTGCCCATTGTTTTTGATAAAAAAAAGTGGGGACTTAAAAAAGACTGGGTGCCAAAAAATTCAGGAGACGAATATGATGAGATGTCATTAACGTTAAAATTTGGTTTAGCAAATTCAATTAATACGGTCACAGCTTATATTATGAAACAATTCGGACCTTATGCTGTGGTTGATTTGGCAAAAAAGATAGGGATACAATCAAAACTTCTAGCAGTTCCTTCTTTATGTTTAGGGACTTTTGATTTATCTGTTTATGAAATGGTGGGAGCTTATTCTACATTTGTTAATAAAGGAGTGTGGACAGAGCCAATATTTGTCACTAGAATTGAAGATAAAAACGGAGTGATATTGGAAGAGTTTATTCCCAGAACTCAAGAAGCAATGAGTAAAGAAACGGCAGATTTAATAGTGAGAATGTTGCAAGGAGTTGTTGATGGAGTATATAGTCCTGCAGCAAAAAAATCAATGGGTACTGGCGTTCGTTTGCGTTCTCGATATGGTTTTAAGAATGAAATGGCAGGTAAAACAGGAACTACTCAAAACCAATCGGATGGATATTTTATGGGAATAACCCCTAATTTAGTAACTGGAGTTTGGACAGGATGTGAGGATAGAGCGGCACATTTTAGGAGTATATATTATGGGCAAGGAGCTAACATGGCACTGCCTGTTTTTGCCGAATATATGCAAAGAGTATATGCTGATACTCTGGAAACAGGAATTTATCCTATTGATTTTGATATTCCAAAATCCATTGATGTGAAATTAGACTGTGGAGAAGCAATACAAGGAGGTAATAATGAAGAATTTGAAGAAGAATTTTAGACTATGATTAATAAAGTGGTAAATACTATTGATGAGGCAATTTCTGGAGTAGAAAGCGATATGACTTTTATGGTTGGAGGTTTTGGTCTTTCGGGAATTCCAGAAAATGCAATTGAAGCCCTTTCAAAAATGGATGTTTTTGGACTTACTTGTATTTCAAATAATGCAGGAGTTGATGATTTTGGTTTAGGGTTGTTGTTAAAAAGAAAACAAATCAAAAAAATGATTTCCTCTTATGTTGGGGAGAATGCAGAATTTGAAAGACAAATGCTCTCAGGAGAATTAGAAGTTGATTTAATTCCTCAAGGAAGTTTAGCAGAAAGATGCCGAGCAGGAGGCGCTGGTATTCCTGCATTTTTCACTCCTGCTGGTTTTGGAACAGAGGTTGCAGAAGGAAAGGAGGTTCGGGAGTATAATGGAAAACCACACATTTTGGAATTGGCACTAACGGCTGATTTTGCATTTGTAAAGGCATGGAAAGGCGATACAGCTGGGAATCTAATATATAAAGGAACTGCCAGAAATTTTAATCCACTTATGGCAATGGCAGGAAAAATTACAGTTGCTGAAGTAGAGGAATTAGTTCCAGTTGGCGAGTTAGATCCAAATCAGATTCATACACCAGGAATTTTTGTGCAAAGAATTTTTCAGGGAGCAAAATATGAGAAGAGAATTGAACAAAGAACCGTAAGAACCAAAGAATAATGGCCTTAGATAAAAATCAAATAGCACAAAGGATTGCGCAAGAATTACAACATAACACTTATGTAAATTTAGGAATTGGAATTCCAACTTTGGTAGCTAACTATATTCCTAAAGGAATTGATATTGAGTTTCAGTCTGAGAATGGCGTGTTAGGAATGGGCCCCTTTCCTTTTGAGGGAGAGGAAGATCCAGACATGATAAATGCAGGCAAACAAACGATTACCACCATGCCAGGAGCTGCTATTTTTGATTCTGCCACTTCCTTTGCTATGATAAGAGGACAACATGTTCAGCTTACTGTTTTAGGAGCTATGGAGGTGTCTGAGAATGGCGATATTGCCAATTGGAAAATACCAGGAAAAATGGTGAAAGGAATGGGTGGAGCTATGGATTTAGTAGCTTCTGCCGATAATATTATTGTAGCCATGATGCATACTAACCGTTCCGGAGAAAGTAAAATATTAAAACAATGCACATTACCTATTACAGGAGTAAATTGCATTAAAAAAGTAGTGACTAATTTGGCGGTTTTGGAAGTTACTAAAGACGGACTTAAACTTTTGGAAAGAGCACCAGGAGTTAGTGTTGAAGAAATTAAAAATGCAACTGAGGCAGACTTAATTATAAGGGGAGAGATTCATGAGATGAGAATCTAAGGGGGAAAACGATTAATTTACTTTAACCCCCTTACTCTTTAAATGTCTCTTAATATCTTCTGGTTTTCCTTCAGGAATAGCATCAATTAATTTCTGAGTATAAGGCGTGCCAGGCTTATTATAAATTTGGTCAGCATCACCCATTTCTTCAATCTTTCCTTCTTGCATTACTACCATTCTATCACTCATGTATTTCACAACTGATAGATCGTGCGAGATAAAAATATAAGTAAGTCCAAATTCTTCTTTTAATTCATTAAGTAAATTAAGTACTTGCGCTTGCACAGAAACATCTAATGCAGAAACTGACTCATCACAAATAATGAATTTAGGATTTACAGCCAAAGCCCTGGCAATTCCAATTCTTTGCCTTTGTCCTCCTGAAAATTCGTGTGGGTAACGATAAAAATGTGAGGGATCTAAATTTACTCGCGTTAATAATTCCTCCACTTTTTTCTTTCTTTGCTCATCATTTTCCAAAATTCCATGCACCTGCATTGGTTCCATTATTGCATTTCCAATAGTCATTCTTGGGTTGAGTGATGAATACGGATCTTGGAAAATTATTTGTACTTCTTTTCGGAATATCCTTAGCTCATCTGCAGTCATTTTAGCAATATCATTTCCTTTGTAAATCATCTCTCCTTCAGTAGGCTCTTCCAATCGGATAATAGTACGCCCAATTGTTGTTTTCCCACAACCAGACTCCCCTACCAAACCTAAAGTTTCTCCAGGATAGACATCAAAAGTTACATTATCCACAGCTTTTACATGGCTTGTAATTCCTCCAAAAAATCCATTTCTAATCGGGAAATAGGTTTTTAAATTTTTGATTTGCATTAAAGGTTCTTGTGCAAATAATTTTTCTTGTTTTGCTTTTCTATCGCTATCCGGAACGGCTAAATCTTTAGTAAATTCCTCCACAGAAATATTATTATCAATAACCTCTCCGCTTTCACTCTCTTGCATAAAATCAGAAACAGTTGGCAAGAAAGTATAGCGTTTGTCCAATGGAGGCCTACAAGCCAAAAGCCCTTTTGTATAAGGATGTTGAGGGTTAGTAAAAATATCCAAAACATTACCTTGCTCCACAATCTTTCCTTTATACATCACCACAACTTTATCGGCCAATTCTGCAATTACACCCAAATCATGTGTAATAAACATAATTCCCATATCTTTCTCTTTCTGTAATTTTTGCATGAGTTGCAAAATGGTTTTTTGTACAGTTACATCTAATGCAGTTGTTGGCTCATCTGCAATCAAAACTGATGGCTGACAACTCATAGCCATAGCAATCATTACTCTTTGTTT